>NZ_JAKSYK010000028.1:0-66058 GCF_022829425.1 Methylobacterium sp. J-072
ACCGACTCGTTCCTGAACTTCTTCCGCTCCTCGGCCGTCACGCTCAAGGTCGAAGGCCTGTACGTCAACCTCGACCGCGGCACCCGCAACCAGGGTGTCCTGCTCGTCAACGCCGCCAACCTCGCCCCGGCCTATTCCAGCGCGATCGGTCGCCGCGACGACGAGTTCGCCGTCGTCCGCGCAGGCCTGAATTACAAGTTCGGCTCGTACTAAGAACAGCCGACATCGCTTGACCTAAGCATCCCCAGCCCGATCAGACTGGCCGCTTAGGCGAGGAGCGTCCCGGGATCACATCCCGGGACGTCTTTGTATGGGCCGGTCTAGGCGTGAACCGCGTGCGCCAGCTCGGCCTTCGACATCCGCGAGCGGCCGGACACGTTCTGCGCCCTGGCCCTGCGCATCAGCTCGGCCTTCGTCGGACCGGATTTTTCATTCTCCCGTGCCGCCGCAGCCTTCTCGGCAGCGACCTTGGGCTGCTTCGAGAACTGCTTGCCCTTGCGCGTGTCGGCCCGCTTCTTGGCGGTGCTCGCCGCGTATTCCGCGTCGGTCAGGCTCGCGCGGGCCTTCTTGGGCAGGTAGCGCTCGCCGGTCTTGCCGCTCTCCGCGCCCGACTTCGTGCCCCATTCCTCCTCGGTCCATTGCTGGAGGTAGTTGTCGGGGCCCTTCTTGCCGGCGTAGCCGCCGCCGGCCTTCTTGTATTCGGCGGTCGCCATCTGCGCCTTCCGGGCCGACCATTGGCCGGGCTTGCCGCCCTTGTCGGACTCCGTGACCGCATGCTTGACCGTGTCCCACAGCTTCGGATCGGTCTTCTGGGCGGTTCCCGACATCGCTGCGCCTCGCGGATGGAGATGTGGCGATCAACCCGACGCCTGCCGCCACTGTTCCTGTGAGGCCCGTTCGGGCGGTGCGACCGAACGTCGGACGCCTGCCGGAAGGGACAGTCCGACGGGCTTTCCCGTCGTCGCGGCCGGATACCGCGGGCGTCTCGCGCGGTTATCCGTGAAAGGGAGCCTCCGCATGCCCGACACGCCGACGACCAACACGCAAGACCTCGCCAACACCGAGTACGACGCCCAGCGCCGGGCACGGGCGGCTGCCACACCCCCAACCAGCCCGCCCGACGCTTCCCCAACCTCCTCGGACGAGCGCGCGGAGACGGGCCAGCCCGACGCGAAGGAAAAGCAGCATGGCTGACGTGCCAACCGACACGCAGGCGCAGCGGATGCCCCAGGGCAAGCCGAAGAGCGAGGGGCTGGCCAACGCGCCGCTGGACACGGCCACCGGTACGGTCAAGCCCCAGGACGGCCCGATGGACCGGGCCGGCACCGAGGCGGAGGAGGCGGCCCGGGGCGGCCGGAGCCTCGGGGCGGAGCGCGACAGGCCCGGCAAACCGTGAACGACGCCCCGGCAGCGGCAATTTTGTTGCTGGGCGGTTAAAGCCAAGGTCAGCCGCTATTCAGGCCGCAGGACCAATCTCCCCCGCGCCTTGCGCCGGGCGGATCCGGTGCAGGCTCGCACAGAGGGTCTGACCATGATGCACCTGAAGATGCTCGCGGCAGCCGCAGCCGTCGCCGGCGGTCTCGGCCTCGCCTCCGCCAGCGCCGCGCCCTTGGCACCGCCGGCCGCCGATACGATCACCGGCGCCGCGCCGGTCACAGACGTCGCCTATGGCTGCGGTCCCGGCTTCGCCCCCGGGCCCTACGGCCGGTGCCGTCCGATCTACCGCCGGCCGCGCTTCTACGGCCCCCGCTGCTTCTTCCGCCCGACGCCCTTCGGCCCACGGCGGGTCTGTCGCTACTGAAACGGGCGCGCGCCGGGGCCTCCCGCCCCGGCGCCGCGCTGCCGGCCAGCCGGATTTCGCTTCCGATCGCCGCCCCTCCGCGGCACCCGCTCGCCCAGACCCCGCCGGCCGGCAGCGACGCAAGTCCGGCGCAAGGAAGCGCACCGAGCATACGAAGCTCTGGGTGATCACCGGTCCAGACCGGTCCCTTGTCGAGGCTTGGCGCGTTTCTTCCATTGGGCGCCCGCCAGCCTCGAGACATGGACCGCGGCCCCTGACGGGGTCCCACGGCTGGAACGGGCAGAAAAATGTTTCTCAGCGTGTTCGACGTGTTCAAGCCGGGGATCGGGCCCTCCTCGTCCCACACGATGGGCCCGATGACGGCGGCCGCCGACTTTTTGGATCTCCTGCGCCGGCATGACGCGCGCGCCGCGGCGGCGGCCCTCCGGGTGAGCCTGCACGGCTCGCTGGCCTTCACCGGCCGGGGACACGCCACCGACCGGGCGGTGGCGCTCGGTCTCCTCGGCTTCCGGCCGGGCGATATCGCGATCGATGACGCGGAGCGCGGGCTCGAAGCCCTGCGCATCGAGAAACGGCTCGCCCTGGCGGATCTGCCGGTCCTCGCCTTCGATCCCGCGACCGCGATCGTGTTCGATTACGGGCCGCCGCTGCCCGGTCACGCGAACGGCCTGGTGATCAGCGCCCTCGACGCGGGCGGTGCGCCGATCCTGTCCGAGACCTACTACTCGATCGGCGGCGGCTTCGTGGTCACCGCGGCCCAGCGGGAGGCCGAGGTGCCGCCGCCCAGTGCGGCCGCGGATCTGCGGCTGTGGCCCTATCCGTTCGAGACCTCGGCCGCGATGCTGCGCATGGCGCGCGACAGCGGCCTGTCTGTGGCCGCGATGAAGCGCGCCAACGAGGTCGTCGGCCGCCCCGAGGCGGAGGTCGATGCGGGCCTCACCCGGATCTGGCAGGCGATGAATGCCTGCGTCGAGCGCGGCCTGTCCCGGGAGGGCGAGTTGCCGGGCGGCCTACGGGTCAAGCGGCGAGCCAAGCGCATCCGCGACCAGCTCGACCGCGAGCACGGCTCCAACATCGCCCAGCCGCACGTCATGACGGATTGGCTGAGCGTCTACGCCATGGCGGTCAACGAGGAGAACGCGGCCGGCGGCCAGGTCGTGACCGCCCCGACCAACGGCGCCGCCGGGGTCGTCCCGGCGGTGATTCGGTACTACACCGACCATTGCATCGGCGCCGACCCGGCGCGGATCCCGGAATTTCTGCTGACGGCCGCGGCGATCGGCGGGCTGATCAAGCACAACGCCTCGATCTCCGGCGCGGAGGCCGGCTGCCAGGGAGAGGTCGGCTCGGCCAGCGCCATGGCGGCGGCCGGCCTCTGCGCCGTGCTCGGCGGGACACCCGCCCAGGTCGAGAACGCCGCCGAGATCGCCCTGGAGCATCACCTGGGCATGACCTGCGATCCCGTCGGCGGACTGGTGCAGGTGCCCTGCATCGAGCGCAACGGGATCGGTGCCACCAAGGCGGTGGCGGCGGCCTCGCTGGCTTTGCGCGGCGACGGCTCGCATTTCATGCCGCTGGACAATTGCATCGCGGCGATGCGCCAGACCGGCGAGGAGATGAGCGCGAAATACAAGGAGACGAGCCTGGGCGGGCTCGCGGTGAACCTGCCGGAATGCTGACCGCGCCTCGCGTCGGGCGGGTCGCGCCGTCACCGGTCCGGGATCAGGATTTGAGGTCGGCCGTGACGCGGTCGGCACTGCGCACCGGGCTGTCCTGACCCGCGACCAGCGCGCGGAGCTCGGCCTCGGACAGGAGCTGCCCGTCCGGCCCGGTGATGCTGATGCTGTCATGGCCCGCGGCCTGGAAATCGCTCAGCTTCTTGAGCGCCCATTCCGGCGTCGGGCAATTGTAGGTCGCGGTCCCGTGCGGCTTCCGCGCCCGCACGACGAAGGGCGGCGCGGTCGTCATTCGAGCTCGATGCCCGCCGCGCCGAGGATGACGCGCTGCTTCAGGATGGCGATGCGATGGGTTCGGATCGTCTGCTCGATCTGCGTGACGCCCGGATCGCCGGTGGCGTTCAGGAGCACGAGCGCGTCCGACAGCGCCGCGATCGCGAACTCGTCCAACAGGATGTTGAACGCGAGGCGCTCCCGCAGGGTCGTGCAGGTGCAGTCAGGCTGGTCTTTCCGCTGCGACATGTTGGACAACGAGCGGGACCGCCGTTGGTTCTCCAGTCGCCGCCCACGCTCCGGTCGGCCACGCGCGCCTGTCAGCCCGCCACGGGGCAGGTCGCAGGCGTCGCGGCTGATTCGGCGCGCCTCGGATCCAGGGATCGTGAGGCGCGACCGCCGGGTTCAGGCGCTCAGCGACGGCCGCCGTCGGCGCCTGGCTTCATGGCGCGTTCGATGGCCTCCATGGCGCTCTCGAACGCCTTCGCCTCGCTGCGGTGCGGACGATCGGATCGCTCGATCAGCTTGCCGCTCCGGCGGATGGCCCATTGGAAATGGCCCTCCGGCTTCGCGATGGGGGAGACCTCGATGGAGTAGGGGTGTGGTACGTCTGACATAAGTGCCCTATGCCAGCCTTGCCGCGCGGATGCCAGTCACCTGCGGGCATTCCGCGGCGCAATCTGTCATGGGCTGGGGGCGACGCACCGGCACGGCACCGCGGGCCCGGGCATCCGGACCGGCGCGTCCGGCCGTTGCCCACCCCGGCGGCGGCCCCTTCGGACCCGTGTCGGTCGGGGCGGGCCACCGGGCGCCGTCCTGTGCTACACACCGTCGAAACCACGCCGGCGATCCGGCATCGAACACGTTCTAAGGAGAGTTGCAGTGGCGCGTCCGGACCTTGGTACAAAGCGGATCTGCCCGACGACGGGGAAGAAATTCTACGACCTCAACAAGGATCCCGTCGTCTCCCCCTACTCGGGCGAAGTCGTCCCGACCGCCGTCGCGACCTCGTTCGGCCGGGCGGCCCCTCCCGTCGTCGCCCGCAAGGAGGCGCCGGCCGAGGAGGAGGACGAGGCCGAGGGCCCCGAGCTCGTGTCGCTCGACGAGGTCGAGGCCGAGGAAGCCGACAAGGACACCGATACCGAGGGCGACGACGCCCTGGACATCGAGGACGACGGCGAGACGGTCGAGGACGACACCCTCGTGGTCGACGAGGACGACGACAACACCACGGACCTCGTCGAGGTCAGCGACGACGACGACGAGTAGGGCCGCCCGAGCGCGATGACGCCGGCATGGGCGTCATCGCGCGATCGGCCGCGCCATGAGCAGGGCCGACCGCACGGCCATGCGGCGCGCCGGCTCATCGGCCTCGGCATCGACCATCGCGGCGGACGCGAAGGCGTGCGCCGCGACGGAAGCGGCCAGGTCCAGGACGTGATCCGGACCGATGGCGTGCGTCCGCGTCGCGAGCTCCGCCAGATAGGCGTCGACCGCGGAGCCGACCGCCTCGATCGCGATGCGTTCGTCGGTCACGAGGTCCCAGAGCGTGGCGGTCTCGGGCATCGGCAGGGTCCTGCACCGCGGGCGGTGATCGCAACGTTGTAACAGCACGGATGGCCACCCCGTGTGGCGTCCGCCCCTCACAGGATCGGCATCAATGACATCCTCGGTCGCGGCTCCCCGCGCTTGACGGCTTCCCACGCCGCAGGCGCTCTCGTTCCCGGCCGATCCTGCGGATCGTGTACCGCCTGTTGCCGGATTCTGGAGATCAAGGCCCTCGACAAGCCGGCGGGCACGCTGTGCCGGCACAGCACCGGCCGGGCCTGCGGGATCTACCCGGACCGTCCCGAGGCCTGCGCCCAATGGCATTGCCTGTGGCGCCGGATCGGGGCCCTGCCAGACGCGCTGCGGCCCGATCGCTCGGGCGTGGTTTTCGGGCTGGAACGCCGCCCGCCCGATGCAGGTACATCCGAGGGGGCCTGTATCGTAGGGCGCGCCCTGGACGGCGAGCAGGCTTTCGAGCGCTGGGAGGCGGTCGAGGCCTTCGCCATGTTCGTTCGGGAAGGCTCCCTGCCAGTCTGGAAAGCGCATGGCCGGCACGCGACCCTGATGAACCCGGGCCGGTAGATCCCCGGTCGCCGTGGTTCACGCTGCATGTGACGGGCCCCCCGCTGCCCGATCCGATCACGGGTCAGCGGGGAGGTCGTCGAGGTCACCGGCGCGAGCCGATACGCAACCTGGCTCGCGGGACCGGTGATAGCCGGCTCCGGTTAGCCAAAGCGCAAGCCAGCGCCCACGCTTCGGTCCCGGATCGGGAAAGCTCAGTCGGCCTTCAGGTTGGCCGCGCTCTCCTTGCCGCTGCGCCGATCGGCCTCGACGTCGTAGGAGATCTTCTGCCCCTCGATCAGGTTGCGCATGCCTGCGCGCTCGACAGCCGAGATATGGACGAACACGTCCTTGCCGCCATCATCGGGCTGGATGAAGCCGTAGCCCTTGGTCTCGTTGAACCACTTCACGGTACCGGTAGCCATAGAGTTGTCCTAGTCGTCTCCGGCTCGCCAAAGCGACGTGCCGCAGGGGCCGAACGAGCCGCCTTGGCCGACTGTTCCCAAAGTTCCGCGCATGCGCAACCGCCAGCCGCCCGAAAGCCGTCCGAAACCGCCCTTCACGGCAGCGCCCGCCGGCGCAGCCGGCCGCTGCGCGAAGTGCGCGACAGGCCGTGCGGGGTCTTGTTCCAACGCACGGGAGCGCGGACCAACTCGATCAGGGCGAGCCAGGCGGCCAGGCTGACGAGGAGGAAATAGACCGGCATGCAGGGTGCCACCTGCGCGAGATCGCCCCAGCCGCGCCGGGCGCAGCCGACCAGGGCCGGCAGAGCCATGGCGGCGAGCCCGACGCCGAACAGGGTGATGGCGAGACCGGCGGCGAGATTATCTTGGAAGGACGGGGCGGCCTGGATCTCCAGGATCAAGAAGTTCCACACGGCGCCAGCCAGGCAGACGGGATAGGCCAGCGCCGAGACCACCGTCCCGGGCACCAGCGCCACGGCACCGAGTGTCTCCAGGCCGCCGAGGCGACAGGCATTGGCCAGCGGGTGACGCCCATGGGCGAGGCTGGTCTGCATCAGGCCCTTCAGCCAGCGGGTGCGCTGGGCAAGCCAGGGCCCGAGCCGGGCCGGCGCTTCCTCGATCGTGGCGCTCGGCAGGTCGCCCACCGCGTAGCCCGCCAGCGCCAGCCGGATCCCGAGATCGGCATCCTCGGTGACGTTCCAGGGGTCCCAGCCGCGCAGGTCCCGCAGCACCCGGGTGCGCAGGTGCATGGAGGTGCCGCCCAGCGGAATCGGCAGGTCGAGGCGTGCGAGCGCCGGATTCAGCACATCGAACAGGCCCGCATATTCGAGCGCGAAGGCGCGGGCCAACAGAGAGTCGCCGGCATTGTCGATCACGAGGCGTCCCTGAAGGCAGGCCGTGCTCTCCGGCAGGCGCGCGAACATCGATGCGGAAAGCCGCAATTGCCCGGGATCGGGCAAATCCTCGGCGTCGTAGACCGTCAGAAGGGCGCCGCGGGCGAGCGGCAGGGCCGCGTTGAGCGCCCGCGGCTTGGTGCGGGGCATCCCCGGCGGCACCATGATCACCTCGAACCGGGCGGGCAGGGCGTTCCGCGCCACGGCCGCCGCGGTCTCCGGATCGTCCGCCTCGAGCAGGAGCTTGATGTCGAGCTTGGCCGCCGGATAATCGAGGGCCATGAGCCCCTGGATCAGGCTAGGCACCACCGCGGCCTCGCGGTGCAGCGCCACCAGCACCGTGTAGACCGGCAGGTCAAGGTCGGCGAGCAGGTCCACCGGGTCGGTCGCCACCGGCGCCGGGATGACCAGGGCGGTCAGCCGGAACGTCGTCATCGCCAGGAACAGGCCCTGACCCGCCAGGGTCACCGCACGGGCAAGCGGCGGCGGCAGCACCGCGAACAGGCACAGCGCCGCGATCGACGCGAGCACGAGGAGCAGCAGCCACCGGCTCGCAGGCTCGCGCGGCACGGCCCGCTCGGGCGCGTGGCGCCGCAGATCCTGCGCGGCGTGATCCGCCACCGCCCCGGGGATCGCGGCGAACACCGCCTCGCGCAGATGCGTCGGGCTGATGATCGCCGGCATCGCGGCGCGGCGTGGGGCGTCGAGGAGTTCCGCGATCAGCCGGCCGCGGGGCGCCAGCACGCAGGGGGCGACCGACCCGGGCGCCAGGGGCGCGAGGCCGGCGACCAGGCTGTCGGGAAAGCGCAGGCCGAGGCCGAACGCGATCGGCCCGTCGAGATAGGGGACGCCGAGTTTTCGGGCGAGGGCGCGGTAATACGCCGTCTCGTCCATCAGACCGGCACTCAGCAGCGCAGTCGCCGAATCGGTCCCGGCAGCGGCGGCCTCCCGGGCCGCCCGGATCAGCAGGCGGGCCTCGACCCCTTCGGCGAGCAGGAAGGCGATCTCCGGCGGCAGGGAGAGCGCGTGGGTGATGTCGGCCGTGGGCAGGCGCTGCACCGACACGCCGGCGCTCCCCCGGTGGCCCCAGGACGTGCTAGGGGAGGGGCGTGAGCCAGACCCCGTCCCCGCCCTCCGAAAGGAGCATCGCCGTCATCCGATCGTCAAGAGCGGGCGGCCGACGGGCTCGATCGTCCCTTGGGATGGCGGCGCTCGCCGCGATCCTGTGGTCCGGATCCGGACCCGCCTGGGCGGCGGCGCCCGCGGAGCCGCAGGCCGCGACGCCCGCCGTGACGGTCCCGAATTTCTGGAACCCCCGCAGCCGCGGCGAGCGGGTCGAGGCGCCCCAGACCGGCCGGGCGATTCGGTTCCTAACCGACGACGAGTTCCCGCCGCTGCACTTCGCCGGTCCGGACGGCAACCCCACCGGCTTCGCGGTCGAGCTGGCCCGCGCCGTCTGCGAGAAGCTGACGATCACCTGCACGGTGCAGGCGCGCCGGTTCGATACGCTGCTGGACGCCCTAGACGGCCGGCAGGGCGACGTGATCGCCGCCGCCATCCCGCTGACCGCGAATGTGCGCGAGAAATTCCTGGCGACGCGGCCGTATTTCCGCTGGCCGGCGCGTTTCGCCGCCCGCACCGACAAGGGCCTGCCGGTCCCCTCGGCCTCGGCGCTGGCTGGCCGCAGCGTCGGCGTGATGGGCGGCAGCGCGCACGCCGCCTACCTCAAGGCCTTCTTCCCGAAGGCCGTCCCGAAGGAATTCCTCGACCTCGCGGCCGCCGAGGGCGCGCTCAAGCGCGGCGAGGTCGACTACCTGTTCGCCGACGGCCTCAACCTCGCCCTCTATGTCGGCGGCCAGGAGGCGGAGAATTGCTGCGCCCTGATCGGCGGCGACTATCTGGAGAACCGCTATTTCGGCGAGGGCATCGGGCTGATCACCCGCCAGGAGGATGCGGCGCTCTCCCGGGCGCTGGACGACGCGCTCCAGCGGGTCTGGGACGACGGGAAATACACCGAGCTGTACCTGCGGTTCTTCCCGGTGAGCCCGTTCTGAGGGGCTTTCTTCCCAGCAGCGGATCGGGGATCCTGCGCCACGCTGGGTCTCCCCGACAGGATCGAGGCATGACGGATCTTCTTGACAAGGCGGTGGCCAAGGCGCGGGACCTCGCACCGGAGATGCAGGACGAGATCGCCCGCGTGATGCTGGCCTTCGTCCATGAGGACGCGCCCATCTACCAGTTCACCCCGGAAGAGGAGGCGGAACTCGACGAATCCGAGGCCGCGGCCGCGCGGGGTGATTTCGCGACCGAAGCGGAGGTACGCGCCATTTGGGCCAAATATGGCCTGTGAAGCTGCGCCTGACCCGACCTGCGGCATCCCAGCTCGACAAGGTGCTCGCCTATCTTAACCGCCGGAACCCGCAGGGCGCGCGCAAGGTGCAACAGCGCCTTCAGGCGGCCATGGACCTTCTGCTGCACCACCCCTTTGCGGGCTCCATCACGGCCCGGCCCGGCATCCGGCGCCTCATGGCACGTCCCTACCCCTACGCGATCACGTATCAGGTCGCAGCGAACGAGATCGTCATCCTGGGTATCCGGCATGCCGCGCGGCGGCCGCAGCCCTGAAAGCTCCGAGCCGCCCACACCGCCCCCGGGACACCGGATTGCACCGGCAGCCGTTCCGCTGGGGCTCGAACCGCTCTAGGGTGCGCGATCCCAGCGTTCCGTCACCCACGAAATCATGCCCACCGCACCTGCCCTGATTCTTGACCCCGACCTGATCGAGGCCGCCGCCAATGCCGCCGCCTGGCCGTTCGAGGAGGCGCGCAAGCTCGTCGCGCGGCTGGAGAAATCCGGGAAGACCGAGGTGCTGTTCGAGACCGGCTACGGGCCGTCGGGGCTGCCGCATATCGGCACCTTCGGGGAGGTCGCCCGCACCTCCATGGTCCGCCACGCCTTCCGGGTGCTGACCCGGGACGCGGTGCCGACCCGGCTGCTGGCCTTCTCGGACGACATGGACGGGCTGCGCAAGGTCCCGGACAACGTCCCGAACCGCGAGATGCTGGCCGCCCATCTCGGCAAGCCGCTGTCGCGCATCCCGGACCCGTTCTCGAACGAGCATCCCTCGTTCGGGGCGGCCAACAACGCCCGGCTGCGTGCCTTCCTGGACAGCTTCGGCTTCGACTACGAATTCGCCTCCGCCACCGATTACTACACGTCGGGCCGGTTCGACGCGGCGCTGCTGCGCGTGCTGGAGCGCTACGATGCCGTGATGGAGATCATGCTGCCGTCGCTGCGCGCCGAGCGCTCGGCCTCCTACTCGCCGTTCCTGCCGCTCCACCCGGTCACCGGCCACGTGATGCAGGTGCCGATCGACGAGGTGCGGGTCGAGACCGGCACCCTGGTCTGGCGCGATCCCGCCACGGGCGAGCGCTACGAGACCCCGGTGACCGGCGGCCACGCCAAGCTGCAATGGAAGCCCGACTGGGCGATGCGCTGGGTCGCCCTCGGCGTCGATTACGAGATGGCCGGCAAGGACCTGATCGACTCGGTCAAGCTGTCGGGCAAGATCGCCCGGGCGCTCGGCGGCGAGCCGCCGGAGGGCTTCAACTACGAGCTGTTCCTCGACGAGAAGGGCCAGAAAATCTCGAAGTCGAAGGGCAACGGCCTGACCATCGACGACTGGCTGAAATACGGCACGCCGGAATCGCTCGCCTTGTTCATGTACAACAAGCCGCGCGAGGCCAAGCGCCTGTTCTTCGACGTGATCCCGCGGCACGTGGACGAGTATATCGGCTTCCTCGACCGCTATGCCGGCCAGGACGCGAAGCTGCGCCTCGGCAACCCGGTCTGGCACCTCCATGCCGGCAACCCGCCGGAGCCCGAGCGGGTCGAGGGCGCGAGCCTGACCTTCGCGATGCTGCTCAACCTCGCGGCGGTGGCCAACACCGAGGACCCGGCGGTGCTGTGGGGCTTCATCCGCCGCTACGCGCCGCAGACCGGCCCGCAGACCCATCCGGGCCTCGACCGGCTGGTGGTCCACGCCCTGAAATATTTTTCGGATTTCGTGCGCCCGGCCAAGACCTACCGGGAGCCCACGTCCGAGGAGCGGGCGGCCCTTGAGGACCTGTCGGAGACGCTTGCGGCGCATGCCGGCTCCACCGATCCGGAGGCCCTGCAGGCGGCGGTCTACGAGGTCGGGCGGCGGCACTTCCCCGATACGTCCGGCAAGGCCAAGAGCCCGGACGGGCGCCCCGGCGTGTCGCAGGCGTGGTTCACGAGCCTGTACAACGTGCTGTTCGGCGAGGCCCGGGGGCCGCGCTTCGGCTCCTTCGTGGCCCTCTACGGGGTGGCGGAGACCCGGGCGCTGATCGCGGCGGCCCTGTCGGGCGCCCTGGTGGCCGAGCACGCCGCGTTCACGGCCGGCACCGCCAAGGTCGCGTGAGGCCGCGATGATCGTCGAGACCGAAGCGCAGCTGGAGGCGATCTACGCCGCGTCCCTGGCCCCGGCCTCCGTGGTCAAGGTCACGGCGACGATCACGCCGGACTACGCGGCGCTGATCGCCGCCTCGCCGTTCGCGGTGCTGGCCACATCCGGCCCCGAGGGGCTCGATTGCAGCCCGCGGGGCGACCGGCCGGACTTCGTCCGGGTCGCCGACCCGCGCACGCTGATCCTGCCCGACCGGCGCGGCAACAACCGGATCGACTCCCTCCGCAACGTCGTGCGCGATCCGCGGGTGGCGCTGCTGTTCCTGATCCCGGGCTCGGGCACGACCTTCCGGGTGAACGGCAGGGCGGTGATCTCGGTTGATCCGGATCTCCTGGATTCGTTCCGGGTGGACGGCCACGCGCCGCGCACGGCCCTCGTGATCACGGTCGAGGCAGCGTATTTCCAATGCGCCCGGGCGATCGTCCGCGCCCGGCTGTGGGAGCCCGAGGCCCGGGTCGATCCGGCGGACCTGCCGAGCCCCGGGACGATCCTGGCCGCGCTCACCGCGGGCGATGTCGGCGGCCAGGCCTACGACGCGGAATGGCCGGCCCGGGCCGCCAAGACGATGTGGTGAGCCACGTCAGCCCACCAGGGCGAGGCCGGGTTGGGACACATCCTGCGTCTCGGTCTCGGGGATCACGTCGACCTCGACCTTGAGGCGCTGCCTGCCCGAGCCGCTGACGATGCCGTCCACCGGCGCCACGTCGCCGTAATCGCGGCCGCGGGCCACCACGATGTGGTCGTCCCGCACCGGCACGCCGTTGGTCGGGTCGAGGCCGAGCCAGCCCTCGCCGCACCAGACCGCCACCCAGGCGTGGCTCGCATCCGCGCCGCGCAGGCGCGGCCGGCCCGGCGGTGGCACGGTGCGCAGGTAGCCGCTGACATAGGCCGCCGGCAGGCCCATGCCGCGCAGGCCCGCGATCATCACGTGGGCGAAATCCTGGCAGACCCCGGCTCGCAGCGCGAAGGATTCGGCGAGCGGCGTACGCACGTTCGTGGCCTTGGCATCGAACCGGAAATCGGCGCCGATGCGCAGCATCAGGTCGTGGGCCGCCCCGTAGGCGCTTCGGCCAGGCGAAAAACTGGCCCGGGCATAGTCGGTCACCTCGGCGACGAGGGGCACCCGGCCGCTCGGGAACAGGAAATGGACCGGCGCCCGGCCGCCGAGGTCGCGCGAAGCCACAACGGCATCGCGGACCCGCTCCCAGGGCTGGCCGGATTCCGGCTCCGGCGGGGTGCGGCGCTCGACCCGCACGGTCGACAGCGCCTCGACGCTGAAGGTGGTGTGGGGCGTATCCAGGGTGATCGCCACCGCCTCGATGCCGAAATAGTCCCGCCGCATCAGCGCCGTGGTCGGGCTCGGATCGATGGTCACGGCGCTCGCCAGCACGCTCTGGCCCTCGCCGTCCTGGGGTTTCAGCCGCAGGGAGCAGCGGGCGAAGCGCACCGGCTTGCCGTAGCGGTAGGTGGTGCGGTGGCGCAGCGTGTAGATCATCCCGGCGGCCGCGCGATTCTCTCTCTGTCGCACGCATCATAGGCCGAAAGGGTCACCGATTTTGCGGCGACGCTGATGCAGGAACAGGAATCCAGGCCGGATTGCGCGGTGCCCCTCATCACGCCAGGCCCGTCAGCTTTTCCGGGCGCAGCGCGTTCGGCCCGGCCGGGAAGTAGCGCACCGCGATGCCGTCGGCGAGGCGTTCGAGGTCGGTCTCCAGGGCGGTGAGGCGCACGGCGTCGAAATCGGCGGCCTCGCCGCTGCGCAGCTCCGCCAGGATCCGGGAGGCGATGCGGCGATGCGGCTCCGGGATGCCGTCGGCCGACAGGGCCGGCAGGTCGTCGAGATGCCGGGCGATCGCCTCCGCCTGGAAGGCGATGGAGCGCGGGTTGTAGGGGTCGAGCAGCACCATGTCGCGCACGGGGTCGAGGGCCGCGCCCTGCATGTAGCGCCGGCCGTAGCTGATCTGCGAGTCGCACAGCGACAGCATCACCCCGAGGCAGCCCGGCGTCGCCTCGTCGTTGGCGAACGAGAGCGCGAAGGTGCAGGTGTTGATCGCCCGCTCGACGCGCCGGCCGAGCTCGACGAAGTGCCAGCCCTCCGCCCGGCTCATGTTCTCGTGGGTGAGGCCGGAGAGCGCGGCCAGCTGGCTCAGCGCCCGCTCGGCGCGTCCCGCGAGCTGCGATTCGGTGAAGGTCCGTTCGGTGTCGAGCGACAGGAGCTCGATCAGGTCGGCCAGCACCCGCCAGGCTTCGCCGGACAGGCGGGCGCGCAGCGCGGCGGCGTTGCGCCGGGCCGAGACGATGTGGGCGCGGGCCGAGCCCGAGCGCTCGCGCCCGGTGAGCGCCTCCTGGGCGAGACGGGCGGTGGGCAGGTCGGTGGCGCCGGTGGCGCCCCATTCGTGCAGCAGCGCCCGCAGGGCGAGGGCCGCCGGGGTGTCGAGGGCGCCGGAGATGTCGGCCCCGACCGCGTCGCCGACGCTGCGCAGGTGGGCCAGGACCAGCCGGATCACCGCCTCGGCGCGTTCGAGGTAGCGGCCGAACCAGAACAGGCCGTCGGCCGCCCGGGAGGGCAGGTGGCCGCCGACCCGGCGCACCCGCGGGGCCGCGTGGGAGCCGATCAGCGGCGCCTCGACCGGGCTCTCGGACAGCACCCACAGGTCGGCCGAGCGGATGCCGAGCCGCATCTCGATCGGGTCGACATCCTCGCCCTCCGAGACCCGGCAGAAGCCGCCCGGCATCACCTGCCAGCCGGAGGGGGTCCGGGTGGCGAAGACGCGCACCACGAAGGGGCGGGGCACCAGGGTGAGGCCGGTCTCGCCGCGCTCCCAGCCTGGCATGGTCGAGAGCGGCGCGGCCTCCTGGGCGACGTAGTCGAACGGCCGGTCGCGCAGGGCTGCCACGACCCGCGCCCGCTCGGCCGCTAGGGCGTGCGGGGCCAGCATCGCGTCGCGGCCCGCCCCGCGCTGGGGCGTGGCCGCCGGGCGCAGGGTCAGGCTGTCGAGATTCGCCTGGGCATGGGCCAGGCCTTCGAGGTCGCCGCACCACCAGGCCCGGGGATGCCCGAGCCGCAGAGGCTCGCCCAGCAGCCGTCGGGCGATGCCGTCGAGATAGGGGGCGAGCGCCGCGGACTCGACCAGCCCCGAGCCCGGCATGTTGGCCATCACCACGGAGCCGTTGCGCAGAGCCTCGATCACGCCGGGCACGCCCAGCCGCGAGGCCGGATTGAGTTCGAGGGGATCGAGGTAGTCGGCATCGATCCGGCGCCACAGGGCGTCGGCCCGCTTCAGCCCCGAGACGGTGCGGACATGCAGGGCGCCGTCCCGCATGACGAGGTCGTCGCCCTCGACCAGCATCAGGCCGAGATAGCGGGCCAAAGCCGCC
Source organism: Methylobacterium sp. J-072 (assembly GCF_022829425.1). Classification (NCBI taxonomy): domain Bacteria; kingdom Pseudomonadati; phylum Pseudomonadota; class Alphaproteobacteria; order Hyphomicrobiales; family Methylobacteriaceae; genus Methylobacterium; species Methylobacterium sp. J-072. The sequence goes on from NZ_JAKSYK010000028.1 coordinate 15,084, forward strand.
TGCTCGACATAGGTGCTGCTGTAGGGGCCGGAGGTCAGCAGGCAGATGCGCGGGTCGGCGCGCTCGGCCCCCAGCGCCAGGCCTTCGCGGAACGCCTGGAAGAAGGCCGGCAGGCGCTCGACATGGAGTTCCTGGAAGAAGTCCGGGAAGGTCCGGGCCAGGACCATCCGGTTCTCCAGCGCCCAGCCGAGGCCCGACGGCGCCTGCGTCCGGTCGGCCAGGACCTGCCAGCGCCCGTCCGGCCCCCGGCCGATATCGGCGGCGTAGAGCTTCAGGTAGTGGCCCCCCGGGGGGGCGACCCCGTGCAGGGGGTGGAGGAATTCCGGCGTCCCGGCCACGATCGCGGCGGGCAGCAGCCCATCCGCGACCAGCCGGCCCTCGCCGTAGGCATCGGCGAGGATCGCCTCCATCAGCTCGGCGCGCTGGACGATGCCGGCGCTGAGCTCCCGCCACTCGGCGGCCTCCACGACCAGGGGCAGGCAGCCGAGCGGCCAGGGATGCTCGCGCTGGTCGCCGGAGATACGGAAGGAGATGCCGGCATCGCGGATATGCCGCTCCGCCGAGACGAAGCGGGCCAGGATCTCCGGCTCGGTCAGCGCGCCGAGATGGTCGAGCAGGCGCGGCCAGGCGCCGCGCGGGGCGCCGTCGTCACCCAGAAACTCGTCCGGCCGGCCGGGGACGGGCCGGTAACCCGCGGTCCAGCGCGCGATGCGCTCCCGCGGGCTCTCCGCCGCCTCGGCCCGGGCGGCGCCGGATGCGAGCGCCGCCTCCATCACCGAACCCCGGTCATGTCGGGGCCGGCGTGCGCAGGTCGAGGGTCAGCGGGAACTCGGCGCTCGTCTCCGCGCGGGGCATCTCGATCCGGCCCGGCGTGTGGCCGAGGGGCTCGAAGCGGGCGAGGCGGCGCCCCTCCGCCTCGTAGGCGTTGACCGGGTGGGTCTCGTAGTTCCGGCCGCCCGGATGGGCGACGTGGTAGCGGCAGCCGCCGAGCGAGCGCCCGCTCCAGACATCGAGGATGTCGAAGGTCAGCGGCGAGTGGGCGGGAATCGTCGGGTGCAGCGAGGAGGCCGGCTGCCACGCCTTGAAGCGCAGGCCGGCCACGGCCTCGCCGGCCCGCCCGGTGCCGGTCATGGGCAGCCGGCGGCCGTTGCAGGCGATGACATGCCGCTCGGGCACGAAGCCCTCGACCTTGATCTGAAGCCGCTCGACCGAGCTGTCGACGAAGCGCACGGTGCCCCCGCTCGTCCCTTCCTCGCCCATCACGTGCCAGGGCTCCAGCGCCTGGCGCAGTTCCATCCGGACCCCGCCCTGCTCGACCACGCCGAAGACCGGGAAGCGGAACTGGGCCTGCGCCTCGAAGGCGACCGGATCGAAAGCGTAGCCTGCCGCCCCGAGATCCTCCAGCACCCCGAGGAAGTCGGCCCAGAGGAAATGCGGCAGCATGAAGCGATCGTGGAGCGTCGTGCCCCAGCGGACACAACCGCCGGTCTGCGGCTCGCGCCACAGCCAGGCCACCAGCGCCCGCAGCAGCAATTGCTGTGCGAGGCTCATGCGGGCATCCGGCGGCATCTCGAAGGCCCGGAACTCCAGGAGGCCGAGGCGCCCGGTCGGGCCATCCGGCGAGTACAGCTTGTCGATGCAGATCTCGGCCCGGTGGGTGTTGCCGGTGACGTCCACCAGGATGTTGCGGAACACCCGATCGACCAGCCAGCGCGGGATGTTGGGGGCGTCGGCGGCCGGGATCTGGGCGAGCGCGATCTCCAGCTCGTAGAGCCCGTCATGGCGTGCCTCGTCCATGCGCGGGGCCTGGCTGGTCGGGCCGATATAGAGGCCGGAGAACAGGTACGAGAGCGCCGGGTGGCGCTGCCAGTAGAGCACCAGGCTCTTGAGCAGGTCGGGCCGGCGCAGGAACGGCGAATCGTCCGGCGTGACGCCGCCCATGACCACGTGGTTGCCGCCGCCGGTGCCGGTATGGCGCCCGTCGACCATGAACTTTTCCGCGCCGAGCCGGGTCTGCCGGGCCTCGGCGTAGAGGTCGGTGGTGATCGCCACCGCCTCGCGCCAGGAGGCGGCCGGGTGGACGTTGACCTCGATCACGCCGGGATCGGGGGTGACCTTGATCAGGCCGATGCGCGCATCGTAGGGCGGCTCGTAGCCCTCGATATGGATCGGCAGCTTCAGCTCGGCGGCGGCGGCCTCGAGATGGGCGGCGAGTTCGAGATACTCGTCGGCGCGCTGGGTCGGGGGCATGAACACCCGCACGATCCCGTCCCGGGGCTCGATGGCGAGCGCCGTGCGCACCGCGACGCCGGTGATGCCGGCGCCGTTGACGACGGTCTTGGCCATCGGGTCGTCGGGGAGGGGGCCGCGGGCCTCCAGCGGGTCCTGCGGCTGGTAATAGGGATAGTGCTCCGGCGGCACGTAGGGCAGGGACGACAGGGGCAGCCGGAAGCCGAGGGGCGAATCACCCGGCACCAGGAAGGCCTGGCCCCGGCGGAAGTCCCACTTTTCCGAGATCCAGACCCGGTCGGCATCGCCGTCCTTGCCGGTGGGCAAGCTTGCGAGCGGCAGGATGTAGCCCGCGGCTTCCCCGAGCCCGCGGGCGTAGACGCGCCGGATCCGGGCGTCGAACTCCACCGAGCCGGACCGGGCGGCCGCCGGCGTGACGTTGACCGGCAGCTCCGCGGCTTTCTTCTCCCAGAGCTCGCCGTCCTCGAAGGCCGGGAACACGTAGTCGGACAGGCCGAGCCGGCGGGCCAGGGTGTCGGCCAGTGCCTTGGCCTGGGCGATGGTGGCGGTCCCCTCAGACCCCTCGCCCGCCTCCGGGGCGATCAGCGCAGAATCCTTCCAGATCGGCTTGCCGTCCTTGCGCCAGTACAGGGCGAAGGCCCAGCGCGGCAGGCTCTCGCCGGGATACCACTTGCCCTGGCCGTAATGCAGCAGGCCGCCTGGGCCGAAGCGGTCGCGCAGGCGCCGGATCAGCGTGTCGGCGAGCCGCCGCTTGGTCGGGCCGACGGCGGCGATGTTCCATTCCGGGGCCTCGAAATCGTCCACCGACACGAAGGTCGGCTCGCCGCCCATGGTCAGCCGGACGTCCTGGGCCACGAGGTCGGCGTCGACTCGCTCGCCGAGCGCGTCCATGGCCGACCAGACCGCCTCGGAATACGGCTTGGTGATCCGGGGCGTCTCGGCGACCCGGGTGATCCGCATCTCAAAGCCGAACTCGGTCTTGGCCGGCTCGGCGGCCCCCGAGATCGGCGCGGCCGAGCGGTAATGCGGGGTCGCGGCCAGGGGGATGTGGCCCTCGCCGGTGAGCAGGCCGGAGGTCGCGTCCATGCCGATCCAGCCGGCGCCCGGTAGGTAGACCTCGGCCCAGGCATGCAGGTCGGTGAAGTCCGCCGACGCGCCGGCCGGACCGTCGACCGCGGTGGTGTCGGGCACGAGCTGGATCAGGTAGCCGGAGACGAACCGGGCGGCGAGACCGATCCGGCGCAGCACCTGCACGAGCAGCCAGGCCGAATCCCGGCAGGAGCCGCTCTTCAGCCGCAGCGTCTCGGCGGGCGTCTGGACGCCCGGCTCCATGCGGACGCCGTAGGCGATCTCGCTGGCGATCATGCCGTTGAGCGCCACCAGGAACAGGACCGTGCTCGGCTCCTCGGGAAGCCGGGCGAGCAGCGCCTCGATCTCCGGCCCGTCCGCGTCCACAGGCACCAGGTAGGGGGCCAGTTCCTCCGACAGGTCAGGCTCGTACGCGAAGGTCCGGACCTGCGCATAATCCTCCACGAAGAAGTCGAACGGGTTGATCACCGCCATCTCGGCGGTGAGATCGACCTCGATCTTCAGCTCGTCGGTCTTCTCCGGGAAGACGAGGCGGGCGAGCCAGTTGCCGCTCGGGTCCTGCTGCCAATTGAGGAAGTGGTTGGCGGGCGTCACCGTCAGCGCGTAGGCCGGCACTTTGGTGCGCGCGTGCGGGGCCGGGCGCAGGCGCACCACCTGGGGACCGAGGCTGATCGGCCGGTCGTAGCGGTAATGCGTGACGTGGTGCAAAGCGGCTTTGATCGACACGATGGCTCCGTCTGAAGATCGAATGCGGTCTCGTAGCCGATACTGGGCGCTACAACGGGTCGATCGTCCCGGGTCCCAGCATGGTTATGTGCCAAGGATGGGGCCACAAGCAATTTCCGTGCGGCGGCCACGGCTTCCGTGGTTCGCCGCCGACCTTGGCCGGAACTTTGCCGGTCGCGCCTATTTGATCGAGAGGTGGGTCGGTAGCCGGCCCGGGACCGCGCGATGAAGCTCTTCCAGTGCCAAGCCTGCGATCAGCCGGTCACCTTCGAGGCGACCGCCTGCGAGAGCTGCGCGCGCCGGCTGGGCTATACCTGCACGGTGCATGAGGTCTCGGCCCTGGAGCCCGTGGCGCTCTCGGCCCATCCGGCCATGGGCGGGGCCCAGACCTTCCACGCATACGCCGATTCCGGCCGGCGCTACCGCTACTGCAACAACGCGCTCTCGGGTGCCTGCAACTGGCTGGTGCCGGAGGACAGCCCCGACATCTTCTGTACCGCCTGCCGGCACAACCGGGTGGTGCCGGACCTGTCGCAAGCCTGGAACCTCACCCGCTGGCGCCAGATCGAGGCGGCCAAGCGCCGGCTGTTCTACTCGCTGCTGCGCCTCGAACTGCCCCTGGCGACCCGGGCCCAGTACACGGACGGGCTGGCCTTCGATTTTCTGGTCGATCCGTCGGAGAGCTTTTCCTACGGGACGCCGGTGCTGACGGGCCATATCAACGGCCTGATCACCATGAACATCGCCGAGGCCGACGACGTCGAGCGCGAGCGGCGCCGGATCCTGTTCGGCGAGCATTACCGGACCCTGCTCGGCCATTTCCGGCACGAGATCGGGCATTACTTCTGGTACCTGCTGGTGATGAACGGGCCGCACATGGCCGAGTTCAGGGCGCTGTTCGGGGACGAGAGCCGGAACTACGTCCGGGCCCTGCAGGACCACTACGCCCACGGCGCCCCGGCCGACTGGGAGGATTCCTACGTCTCGGCCTACGCCACCGCCCACTCCTGGGAGGATTTCGCCGAGACCTTCGCGCATTACCTGCACATCGTCGACACGGTGGAGACCGCCTCGACCTTCGAGCTGCACGTGCGCCCGCGCCTGCGCAACGCCACGGCGGCGCCCACGGTGATCGACTTCGACCCCTACGACACCCAGGACCTCGACCGGCTGATCGAGGCGTGGCTGCCGCTGACCTACGCGATCAACTCCCTGTCCCACAGCATGGGCCAGCCGGCGCTCTACCCGTTCAAGCTGACGCCGACGGTGATCGCCAAGCTCGCCTTCGTGCACGAGCGGATCTACGCCTCCCGCTCCGGCACTCTGCCGGATCCCGGCGAGGCGGGGGCGGAGATGCTCCGCGCGGTGATTTTGGGTTTGCGGCAGAAGGTGGCGGCGCCGACGGTGTGAAGCGTTCGACGGACGGTCAGGGCCGTGGCCGCGGAAGCGGCTTCAGCGTTATGAACCGGGCTGTCCGGGACGGATCGGCATCATCGACCTGCCAGACGGTTCTGACCTGCGGATCCACGCCGGCGCGGGCGGCGAGAGGGCCCTCGAAATACAGCTTGATGGCCCGATAGCCCGGCAGGAATCCCCGAAAATTCGGTCGCCGACCATGATCGAGCAACGCGCCGATCAGGATGTCCGGATTGCCTGGCGTGAACCCGAACGCGGCGAGGAAACGGCACTTCGCAGCGCCGTCCCGATGGCTCGGATTAAGCAGATAGGCGGTGACCTTGGCCGGGGCGATATGAAAGCGGGACGGCCAAGCGTCCGGGTCGGTCACACGATCGCTCGCTCGACAAGGCACACTGTGTCGGCCTCGACTGTCGCCAGCGTGTCGACCGGCTCTGTGAACTCGACCTCGAAGGCCTCCCCATCCGCATAGATCGCCACGACGGTGCCGGTCGTCCCTGCTGGGACCGTCACGTCGTCGTCTCCTAAGACCGCCCGCAGGACCCGAACACGGTCAAGCTCGCGGACCGGCTCGGAACCGAGTCCGCCAACCGGCGGCAGGGGCGATTTCGGACGGGGCGCACGCATCACCCGCACGATACGCCGTCCCACGTCGGACGCAATGCGCCCGGTCCCCGATCACGTCTCCTGCCGCCCCTCCACGAAGGCGCGGAACGCCGCCAGGGTCTCGGCGCTGACATGGTGCTCGATCCCCTCGGCATCCCGCCGGGCGGTCTCGGGACTGACGCCGAGGGTGCACAGGAAGCGCTCGACGATGCGGTGGCGCTCGCGGGCCTGGGTGGCGAGCCGGCGACCGGCCTCGGTCAGGAACACACCGCGATAGGGCCGCTGCTGGACGAAGCCGTCCTCGCACAGGCGCTTGAGCATCTTGGCGACGGTGGGCTGGGCCACACCGAGGCGCGCGGCGATGTCGACCTGGCGGGCCTCGCCGCCGTCGCCGATCAGGTCGTCGATCAGCTCGACGTAATCCTCGACGAGCTCGGAGCGGCGGGCCTCGCGGGCCTGACGGAAGCTCTCCACGTGCCGCTCGGGATCGACCAGCACGGTCTCCGATAAGCCTTGGGTTTCAGAGGCGCTCGGCTCGGACGGTTCCTGCATCGGCTCTCCCTCTCGCCGCCCCCGGCGCCGCCCGACCCCTGTTTAGCAAAGTCCGCCCCCGAGAGGGGAGTCCCGCGATGCCCCTTAAGTCCCCTCTTGAAACCCGCGGCCGATGCCCTGAATATAGCCCAAGCTATATCTTTGAGGGAAGGGTGAGGCATGGCAACGCCGGACGCGGCGACGGTCCCGGAGGGCCAGAGGCCCGGGGGAGGCGCGGCCCAAGGTCGTGCGCCCGGGGCGATGAGCCGGCGGACGGAGCAGGCCATCCGCGACGCCCTCGACGGGCGGCGGGGCGGCCGGGGCCGGTTCCTGCTGTTCGTCGGCCCCGCCGTGACGGCGTCGATCGCCTACATGGACCCCGGCAACTTCGCCACGAACATCCAGGCCGGCGCTCGCTACGGCTACGGCCTGCTCTGGGTGGTGCTGCTCGCCAACCTCACCGCGATGCTGTTCCAGGCACTCTCGGCCAAGCTCGGGATCGTCACGGGCAAGAACCTCGCCGAGCATTTTCGCGACACCGTTCCCCGGAGCGGGCGGTTCGCGGCCTGGGGCATCAGCGAGGTCGCCGCCATGGCCACCGACCTCGCGGAATTTTTGGGCGGCGCGATCGGGCTGTCGCTGCTCACCGGCATGCCGCTGATGGCCGGCATGGCGATCACCGCGGTCGTCACCTACGCGATCCTGCTGCTGGAGCACGAGGGATTCCGGCCGCTGGAGATCGCGATCGGCGTCATGGTCGGCACCATCGGCCTCTGTTACGCAGTCGAGCTCGCCATCGCCCCGGTGGCCTGGGCGGACGCCGCCAAGGGTCTCGTCACCCCAAGAATCCCGGACGCGCAGGCGCTGACCATCGCGGTCGGGATCATCGGCGCCACCGTGATGCCGCACGCGCTGTTTCTACATTCGGGACTGACCCAGGGGCGGGGCAATCCCCGGACCGACGCCGACCGGCGCCTGCTGGTGCGCTACTCGAACCGCGAGGTGGTGGTGGCGCTGCTGCTCGCCGGCCTCGTCAACATCGCGATGGTGATCATGGCGGCGGCCGCCTTCCATGCCGGCCACAGCGAGGTCGCCGAGATCGACCAGGCCTACCGCACCCTGACGCCGCTGCTCGGGCCGGCGGCCGGGGCTGCCTTCCTGGTGTCGCTGCTCGCCTCGGGGATCTCCTCCTCGGTGGTGGGGACGCTCGCCGGGCAGATGGTGATGCAGGGCTTTACCGGCTGGCGCATCCCGCTCCTGGTCCGCCGGCTAGTGACCATGCTGCCGGCCTTCGTGGTGGTGGCGATCGGCGTCGATCCGACCCGGGCGCTGGTCCTGTCCCAGGTGGTGCTGTCGCTCGCCCTGCCGGTGCCGATGGTGGGCCTGGTGGTGTTCACCCGCCGCCGCAGCGTGATGGGGGCCTTCGCCAACGGCCCGCTGACCCAGGCGCTGGCGATCGCCGGGGCAGCCGTGGTGCTCGGCCTCAACATGGTGTTGCTGGCCGCCGCCTTCGGGCTGCCGGTCCCGGGGCTGGAGTGAACCCGTCCGGTTCACACAGCCTCGGCCGAAAGCGGCCCTCAGCACAGCACCAGGGCGGTCGTGTCGACTCTTATCCCGCCACGTCCAAGCTGCGTGCCTCACTCACGAGGTGGTAGAAGCGGCCGTCGAACATCTGCATCACCGCCTCGGTGGCGGCGTGGGATTCCGGGCGGATCGACGAGGCCAGGCAGGCGTCGAGCGCCGCCTGATCGGGAAAGTCCATCTCCAGGATCATGGCGATCGGCCGCGCGTCGGCATCCTTGGAGACCAAGCGCTGCACCCGCACCGCGGTGACCCCGGGGAAGCGCCGCCAGAACGGCTCCAGCTCGTCCCGGACCCGGCGGAAGAACTCGTCCTCGCGGCCGTCGCGCACCGTGCCCTCGTAGATCGCGGTCCTGGTCAGCATCGGGGCGTCTCCGGGGGATTGTCTGCGTCGAGCGGTCAACCGGCGAGGGCCGGGATCGCTCCCGGCGGGTGACAGGGCGGCCGCGCTGTCCGCCGGGGCAGGGGTTCCCGCCTTCACCGGGGCGGCCGAATCGGGGTACCGATACCCCAGCCCATCGCGACGATGCGGGAGAGACCGGGATCCACCCACCAGAGGGGGACCCGGCGCCGACGGAGCAACCGCCCCGGAAACTCTCAGGCACCGGAACCGTGTCGTCAGGGCGATCTGGAGAGCGGTGCAGCGGATCGTCCGTGGGCACCCGCCGAAGGGGACGTCCGTGCCAGCCTCGCCAGGGCCGGCCGGATCAAGCTCTCAGGCACCGGGACAGATGGGGCGCGAAAACCGGCCAACCCGCAGGGGAGGGCCTCACCGCGTCCGCACGTCCTGGAGTTGTTTCGATCATGACCCACATCGCCGTCATCGGCGCCGGCATCACCGGCGTGACCACCGCCTATGCGCTCGCCCAGCGCGGCTACAGCGTCACCGTCCTCGACCGGCAGCGCTACGCCGCCATGGAGACCTCCTTCGCCAATGGGGGCCAGCTCTCGGCCTGCAACGCCGAGGTCTGGAACAAGCTCTCCACCGTGCTCCACGGCATCCAGTGGATGATGCGCCGCGACGCGCCGCTGCTGATGAACCCCACCCCCTCCTGGCACAAGCTGTCCTGGATGGCGGAGTTCATGCGCGAGATCGCCCATTACCGGCAGAACACCGTGGAGACCGTGCGCCTCGCCCTCAAGGCGCGCACGGCCCTGTTCGCCATGGCCGAGGCCGAGGGCATCGATTTCGACCTCAAGACCCGCGGCATCCTGCATTTCTACCGGGACCGGGCGAGCTTCGAGAAGGCGCATGCGGTCAACGCCCTGCTGCGGGAGGGCGGGCTCGAGCGCTACGCCGTCACCCCGGAAGAGATCCGGGCGATCGAGCCGACGCTCGCCGGCGCCTATGCGGGCGGCTACTACACCCCGTCGGACGCCACCGGCGACATCCACACCTTCACCCGGGGCCTCGCGGCCGCCTGCGCCCGCAAGGGCGTCCGCTTCGTCCACGACGCCAGCGTCGAGACGATCGTGGCCGGGGAGGGGGGCTACGCCATCGGCTGGCGTCAAGCAGGCCATCTTGCTGATCGGCCGGCCGCCGACGCGCAGATGCTGCGCGCCGACGCGGTGGTGATCTGCGCGGGCTGCGCCAGCCGGCGCTTCGCCGCCATGCTGGGCGACCGGGTCAACGTCTACCCGGTGAAGGGCTACTCGATCACCGTGAACCTGCTGACCCCGGAGGCGCAAGCTGCGGCCCCGGAGGTGAGCATCCTCGACGAGGCGGCCAAGATCGTCACCAGCCGGCTCGGCGACACGCGCCTGCGGGTCGCCGGCACCGCCGAATTCAACGGCTTCAACCGCGACATCCGCCACGACCGGGTGCAGCCGCTGATCGACTGGACCCGGGAGCAGTTCCCGCTTGTCGACACCGACCGGGTGGTATCCTGGAGCGGCCTGCGCCCGATGCTGCCGAACATGCTGCCCAAGGTCGGCCGCGGCCGCCGGAAGGGCGTGTTCTACAACACCGGCCACGGCCATCTCGGCTGGACCCTCTCGGGCGCCACCGCGGAGCTCGTCGCCGAGGCGGTGGCCGCGGAGCACGCGCCGGAGGCCCTGGGCCTGCCGCTCGCCGCCTGACGGCGGACCCGAATCCCGGCCCGGCAGCAAGGCCGCGGACCGGGACGAAACGCGCCGTCGGTTTCGGGGGGAACGGACGGCGCGTTTCCCAAGATTATTTTGTATACTGCGCCCGAGCCGCCCCGGATCCCCGAGCCGTGATGCGCATGCCTGCTGCCAATATGCCCCCTGCCTATATCGACCCCGCCACCGGCGCCTCCTACCCGATCGAGATCCCGCGCTGGCGGGGCGATTCGGGCGGCCCGCTGATGATCTCGCCGCTGCCCGGGATCGACCGGGGGCAGATCGATACCGGGGAGCGCTCGCTCTGGCGCTACGCCGCGTCCTTGCCGGTGGCGGTCACGGATCCGGTCTCGCTGGGGGAGGGCTGCACGCCGCTGGTGCGCCGGCCCTGGCGGGGGCGCCACGCCCATTTCAAGCTCGAATGGTTCGCCCCCTCGGGCAGCTTCAAGGATCGGGGCGCCTCCGTGATGCTGTCGATCCTGCGCCAGCAGGGCGTCGAGGCAGTGCTGGAGGACTCGTCCGGCAACGGCGGCGCCGCGGTGGCGACCTACGCGGCCGCCGCCGGGATGCGGGCCAAGATCCTGGTCCCGGCCTCGACCTCGCCGGCCAAGACCGTGCAGATGCGCGCCGCCGGCGCCGAGGTCGAGCTGATCCCCGGCACCCGCCAGGACACCGCGGACGCGGCCGTGCGACAGGCGGACGCGATCTTCTACGCCAGCCACAATTGGCAGGCGCATTTCCTCCAGGGCACCAAGACGCTGGCCTACGAGCTGTGGGAGGATCTCGGATTCACCGCCCCCGACGCCGTGATCATCCCGTGCGGGGCGGGCAGCAACGTGCTCGGCTGCGATATCGGCTTCTCGGAGCTGCTGCGCCGGGGCGCGATCGCCCGCCTGCCCCGCCTCTACGCGGTACAGCCGGCCCAGTGCGCGCCCCTGCATGCCGGCTTCCAGGCGGAGGCCGAGGATTTTCTGCCGGTCACCCCGGGCCCGACGCTGGCCGAGGGCGCCTCCATCGCCCAGCCGGTGCGCGGCCGTGCGGTGCTGGCGGCGCTCCGCCGGTCCGGGGGCGGCACCGTGGCGGTGTCCGAGCCGGCGATCGAGGCGGCGCTCATGGAGCTCGCCCGCTCCGGCCTCTACGTCGAGCCAACCTGCGCGATGGCCGCGGCGGCGCTGACCGACCTGACCGCCAGCGGCGCGATCGGGCCCGACGAGACCGTCGTGGCGGTGCTCACCGGCACCGGCATCAAAGCGACGCCGCGCATCGCCGAGCTGTTGGGACTTGCCCCGTGACCTGAGCGCCCTCGACCGCGAACCAAGAAGACGCCCCGACCAGGAGGAGACACCCTATGCGCAACAACATTCCCGCCCGCGTCGGCATGCCGGTCGAGGAGGTCGACACCCCCTGCCTGATGGTCGATCTCGAAGCCTTCGAGCGCAACGTCGACAAGCTCGGGCGCTTCATGAAGGAGAACGGCCTGCGCCATCGGGCCCACGCCAAGACGCACAAATCCTCCGACATCGCGACCGTGCAGATCGAGCGCGGCGGGGCCTGCGGCGTCTGCTGCCAGAAGGTCAGCGAGGCCGAGGCCCTGGTGAGCGCCGGCATCCGCGACGTGCTGGTGTCGAACCAGGTCGTGGCGCCCCAGAAGATCGAGCGCCTGGCGGCCCTGGCCAAACGGGCGCGGGTGCTGGTCTGCGTCGACGACCTCGGCAATGTCGATGATCTGTCGGCAGCCGCGGTGAAGTATGGCGTCACCCTCGAGGCCCTGGTGGAGATCGATGTCGGCGCCGGCCGCTGCGGCGTCGCCCCCGGCGAGCCCGCGGTGGTGATCGCGAAAAAAATCGCGGCGGCGCCGGGGCTCACATTCGCCGGGCTGCAGGCCTATCAGGGCCGGGCGCAGCACGTGCGCGACTACGCCGAGCGCAAGGCCCTGATCCAGACGGCGATCGACGACACGAAGCGCACGATTGACCTGCTGAAGGCCGAAGGCCTCGATTGCGCCATCGTGGCGGGCGCCGGCACCGGCAGCTTCGCCCTGGAGGGCGGCAGCGGCGTCTACAACGAGCTGCAATGCGGCTCCTACGTCTTCATGGATGCCGACTACCAGCGGGTGAAGGATGCGAGCGGCCAGCCGATCGGCGATTTCGAGAACAGCCTGTTCATTGTCACGTCGATCATGAGCAAGGCCAAGGCCGATGTTGCGATCTGCGATGCCGGCCTGAAGGCCCAGAGCATCGACAGCGGCCTGCCCCTGGTGTTCGGCCGGAGCGACGTGGAATACGTCAAGTGCTCGGACGAGCACGGGGTGATCAGCGATCCCGGCAACGTGCTCAAGCTCAACGACCGCCTGAAGCTGATTCCGGGCCATTGCGACCCCACCGTCAACGTCTACGACTGGTATGTCGGCGTGCGGGACGGTCGGGTCGAGGCGGTCTGGCCGGTCACCGCCCGCGGCATGACGTTGTAGGGTAGGGGGCGGCTCCCACCCATCCCCCTCATCCTGAGGTGGCCGCGCCAGCGGCCCTCGAAGGAGGGCTCCTGCGAGGCCGAGCGATCGTCGATCGCCCGGCACCTCAGGATGAGGGCGCGGGTGGGAGAGGCCGAATCACAGGAAAGGCTTGCCGCTCATGCGCTTCATCTCGGAAGAGGAATCCGCCGCCCTGGTGGATCACGCCCTGGCGTTCGAGGCGGCCCGGGAGGCGCTGATCGCCGCGGTCGCCCCCGGGACCACCCTGTTCCCGGCGGTGCTCGGGCACGGCTCGGAGCCGACCAACCGGTTCTCGATCAAGTCGGGATCGACGGCCGATTATGCCGGCCTGAAGGTCGGCTCGTTCTGGCCGGGCAATCCCGATCGGGGCCTGCCGCGGCACAATTCGGTGATCCTGCTGTTCGACCAGGCTGTCGGCCGGGTCGACACGGTGATCGAGGCGGGCCGCGTCAACGCCTACCGCACCGCCGCCGCCGACGCGGTGGCGGCGAGCGTCCTGGCCCGGCCGGATTCGGCAGTGCTCGCCGTGTTCGGAGCCGGCAACCAAGCGGAGTTCGAATGCGCGGCGCTCGCCCGGGTCCTGCCGATCCGGACCGTGCTCGTGGTGGCGCGCGACGCGGCCAAGGTCGCGGGGTTTGCCGAGCGCCTGCGCCGGCAGGGGGCCGCGGTCGAGGTGTGGGCAGCCGACCCGCAGGAGGCCTGCCGGGCCGCCGACGTGATCGTGACGGCGACGCCGGCCCGGGCGCCGCTGTTCGAGGCCGATTGGGTCCGCCCCGGCACCCATGTCGCCGCCATGGGGGCGGATGCCAAGGGCAAGCAGGAGCTGCCCCCGGCCCTGCTGGAGCGGGCGGCCCTCTACTGCGACCTGCCCGAGCAATCGCGCACCATCGGCGAGTTCCAGCACGCCCCCGCGGCGGCGGAGCTGCGGGCGATTGGCGCCGTGCTGGGGAGCGGGCAGGGGGGGCGCAACGCGGGGCGGACCGACCCGGAGGCGATCACGGTGTTCGATTCCTCCGGCATCGCCTTGCAGGACCTGACCATCGCCCGGGCGATCCTCGCCAAAGCGGGCGGGCGCGGGTAGGGGACGCCGACGCCGGCCCTCCCCCGCCCCGGCGGAGGACAGCGCGGCATGCAGGACAGGCAGATCCGGGTGATCGGCATCGGCACGGGCGATCCCGAGCACCTGACCCTCCAGGCGGTGCGGGCGCTGGCCGATGTCGATGCGGTGTTCGTGCTCGACAAGCGCGCCGAGACCGCCGACCTCGTGGACATCCGCAAGCGGATCTGCGCCGCCCATATCCAGAAGCCCCACCGGGTCGTCACCGTCGAGGATCCGCCCCGGGAGCGCCGCCCGGCCGATTACGGCGCCACCGTCGAGGCCTGGCACGCGGCCCGGGCCGAGCGGCTGGAGGCGGCCTTCGCGGCGGAGCTCGGGGCCGGGCAGGTCGGGGCGATCCTGGTCTGGGGCGACCCGGCCCTCTACGACAGCACCCTGCGCATCCTCAACCGGATTTCTTCGCGCGGGCGTCTCGCCCTAACCTACGCCGTGATCCCCGGCCTCTCCAGCGTGCAGGTCCTGGCCGCCCGCCACGGCGTGCCGCTCAACGCCATCGGCGGCCCGGTGCTGATCACCACCGGGCGCCGCCTCGCCGCGGGCTGGCCGGAGGGGGCCGACAGCGTCGTGGTGATGCTCGACGGCGATCCGCGCTTCGCCCATCTCGACCCGGACCTGACGATCTACTGGGGCGCCTATCTCGGCAGCCCGGACGAGATTCTGGTGTCCGGCCGCCTCGGCACGGTCGGCGACGAGATCCGAAGGGTCCGGGCCGAGGCCCGAGCCCGGCATGGCTGGATCATGGATATTTATTTGTTACGACGGCTCTGAGCGTAGGAGTTTCTCGTCCTGCACGGCCCTAGCGTGCTGCGCTGTGCGCGCGAATATCCCAATCTCGCACCTCAGGATGAGGGGGAGGATGGGAGGGGTCGGGTCGAACGCGCCCCGTGCGAACGCCGGTCCCCGCCGTGACCCCGCCGCCACGGACAGGACGGCCCGACCGGGCTAGACCGCCGCCATGCTGCGCTTGCGGGACTACCAGCGCGCCAGCCTCGACGCGCTCGCGGCCGCCTGGGGGCGGGGAGGGGGCGACGCGGCGGCGCCCGGCCATCTGGTCGTGCTGCCCACCGGGGCCGGCAAGGCCCTGGTCATCGCCGCCCTCGCCCGGGAGGCTGTGACAAAAAACCCCCTCGCCCGGGTGGCGATCGTCACCCACAGCCGCGAGCTCGTCGCCCAGAACTTTTCGGAGTTGACCCGCTACTGGCCGGAGGCGCCGGCCGGCATCTTCTCCGCCGGGCTCGGGCGGCGGGAGGCCGGGGCGCAGGTTCTGGTCTGCGGCATCCAGTCCGTGGCCGACCGGCTCGACGCGGTCGGCCCGCGCGACCTCGTGATCGTCGACGAGGCGCACCTGATTCCCCGCGCCGCCCAGACCCGCTACGGCCGGTTCCTGGCGGGCCTGCAGGCGCTGACGCCCGGGATGCAGGTCGCGGGCTTCACCGCGACCCCCTACCGGCTCGATTCTGGTCGCCTCGACGCCGGCACCGGCCGTCTGTTCGCCGGGATCGCCTACGAGGCCGATACCGGCGACCTGATCCGGCGCGGTTTTCTGGCGCCGCTCGTGTCCAAGGCGACCCTGACCCAGCTCGACGTCTCCGGGGTCGGCCGGCGCGGGGGCGACTACATCCCGGGGGAGCTGGAGGCGGCGGTCAACCGCGACTGGATCACCCGGGCCGCCGTGGCGGAGCTGACGGAATACAGCAGCGGCCGCCGGGCCTGGCTCGCCTTCTGCGCCGGCCTCGCCCATGCCGATGCCGTGCGCGACGCGGTGCGGGCCGAAGGGTATTCCTGCGAGACCGTCTCGGGCGAGACGCCCCGCCGGGAGCGCGACCGGATCGTGTCGGCGTTCCGGGCCGGAAAAATCCGCTGCCTGACCTCGGTGGGCGTGCTCGGCACCGGCTTCAACGCCCCGGAGGTCGACCTCGTGGCGCTGCTGCGTCCGACCCGCAGCACCGGCCTCTACGTCCAGCAGGTCGGCCGGGCGCTGCGCTGCGCCCCCGGCAAGGCCGACGCGCTGATCCTCGACTATGCCGGCCTGGTGCGGATGCACGGGCCGGTGGACGCCGTGACGGCGCAGAGTGCCGCTCAGGTGCTCGGCGGGGCAGGGGGCCTGCGTGCAAAACCCTGCCCCGGCTGCGGAGCCCTGATCGCCCTGAACGCCTCCACCTGCGAGGCCTGCTGGACCGAGCCGGAGACGGAGGAGGAGGGCGCCCCCCTGCACGACGCCGCGGCCGAGGACGAGCTGCCGATCCTCTCGGCCGACATCGGGCCGGCCTCCGAGCCGGCCGGCCCTGCCCCGGAGGCGGAGGCGCCCTGGCATCCGGTGACGGATCTGACCCTGGAGGCGGCCTCGGACGGCCTCGACCTCGTGCTCGGCTGGCGGGACGGCGCCGCCGCGGCCGACTGGCGGGTGCGCCTGCGGCCCGAGCGCAGCGGCTACGAGCGGGAGAAGGCGGTGCTGTGGTGGCGCGGGCTCGGCGGCGGCCGCGACGCGCCGATGGACGCCGCCGGCTTCCTGGAGCAGGCCGAGGCCCTGGCCCGGCCGGCGGCGATCCGGATCCGGGCGGGCCGGCTGTCGGACCAGATCGAATGCCGCGCCCAGGACGGCCGGATCTTCGCCGACCAGAGCCGGCTCGCCGGGCGCACCGCGTGACGTCGCGGGGAGGGCGCTTTCGGCTCGAGTTCCTCGAACCGCCCTCACCCGGTTCCGCCGCTTCGCCGACGCGGCGCTTCTCGGGCGTTCCACCTTCGGCGGCGCCGAGGATCGGGCTGGCCCTCGGAGCTCGACCAGAGCCCGGTCGGGTTTGCCGCTCCGCATTCAGCGGCGAACCCGGCCATCTGGCATGCCAGACCCCCTCACCCGACCTTTCTGATGGTTTTAGTTCCATAATATATCTTATGCGAACTTTGGATGGGGTCGGGAGGGGTGTGGTCGGGCGGTCGGTGGCCTGTTGTTCTGAGATGCCTCAAGGCGCTGGTGCAGGATCAGGCGGCGGCCTTGAACCCCGCCCCGTCATCCCGGGGCCGCGCAGCGGAGCCCGGGATCCAGATCCGCCGGCAGTCCGCGGTCGCGCACCGTCGACGACGCGCGACCGCCGCCTCGGCAGCCTCTCCGGCGGAGACCCGAGCCACGGTCCCACTACCACGCACCGCATTCCGTCGGCGCGGGCGTTACGGCAGTTTCGAGCGCAGCCAGCCGAACAGGCGGCGCCCCGGGAAGCGGGCAGGCGGCATCCGGACTGTGGGTTCGGCCCCCTCCTCCGGGATCGGGCCTTCGTGGAAGCGCGCGCCGAACGACCAGAACTGGTCTCGCCTGGTCCCGATCAGGCCGAGCCCCACGGGCTCGCGGTCGACGTTCGGGCGCATCCGTCCGCCGGCCCAGACGCGCTGCCAGCAGCCACGCCGGGACAGGTCGGCGTCGCGCCAGCCGAGGCGGCCATGGCCGGCGACGGCGAAGACCCGTTCGCCGCCGAACGCCTCCGGGATCCACACCCAGGTCGAGAACACGTAGGCCTTGTCGGTGCCGAGGCGGGCCGGGTCGACCGCCCGCGTATAGGCGCTGAGCGCCAGGGTCGGGTGCCGCCCGGCATGCCGGCGCAGGCCGCCCGGCAGCGTCAGGGCGTCCGCGAAGGCCCCCGCCCCCAGATCGGTCGGCGCCTGGCCGTGCTCCAGCGCGTAGGCGCTGTCGACCAGGTGGAGCCAGGGTTCGAGATCGACCTCCCAGGCCTGCTCGGTCGGGGCGAAGCGGCGCACCTGCCCCGCGATCACCCGGTCGGCGACCCGCCGGGCGGGCTCCGGGCGCCAATCCGGCCCGGCCTCGGTGACGCGCAGCAGCGTCGAGGGACCGTGCGCCCAGACCGCCTCGGACAGGTGCGCGAACTCGGATTCCGGAGCGTCGCGGCCGACCTTGCGGACCAGGATCTTCGACCCGTCGGCGAGGTCGTCCAGCATCTTGCGCTTCAGGTGGGCGAGGCGGCCGTATTCGCGCTCGACCAGCACCTCCGGGTCGATCGAGCCGGCGGCATGGCCGGTGTTCGCCCAGATGTTGTAGGCCACGCTGTGGCAGTAATAGGTGCCCCCGGCGCTCACCGCGATGCGCAGGTCGCCCGGCACGCCGAAATCCGCGAAGCCGCAGCGCAGGCCGCGGATCAGGTCCGCCATCGGCGTGTAGGAGAACCGCAGCAGCCCGGACGGCTCAACGCCGCCGTAGCGCTGCACGAAGCCGAACTCGCAATTGTCACCCAGGCTCCGAAACCCGTGGAGCCGCTCCGAAAGCCTCGCGGCCGCCGCGTTCCTCATCCCGGTCACTGTCGTTCGCTCTGATCCACCGAGCCCTTTCGCGACAGATCGCGGTGTCCGCCCGGGTTTGTCCAGCCCCGTGCGCACATGGGCGCCGCCGCAGGGCCGGCGCGACCGGCGCGACCGGCCCGGGAGGAGGGGGTGTTTTTTGGTCTCCGGTGCCCTGGAGCCCCCTCCCCGGCCCCTAGCGGATTCCCGGAATGCGCGCTCCTTCCCCTTGCAGGGATGGGAAAACGCACAGTGCTTCAAGCGCTTACGGACCGATGCGACGGGTGAATCCCGTTGCCCTGGCCTCAGGGCGCGATGGCGGCCTCCAGGGTCTGAAGGCTCGAATCCGCGCCGATCGCGTGGCCGCTCTCGGCCAGCCAGCGCTCGGCGGTGGCGCGGCCGAGGTCGCGCAGGGCGCCGATCGTCGACCAGCGGGTGTCGAGCTTGCTGATCTCGCCCCCGGCCAGCTCGCAGGGCGCCTGCAGCAGGTGGATGTTGATGTCGGCGATGGCGCGCATCCGGGCATCCTGAGTGTCCGTCTCCCGGGCGTAGCGCTGCAATTCGGTCAGCGCCTTCAGGTCGCGCATCAGGCAGGCGTTGAAGCTGATGTCGCTGACCCGCCCGGCGATCTCGGAGGGCAGCAGACCGATCGCGTCGGTCACGAACGGCGTCAGCTGCAGAACGATCAGGTCGGTGGCGCCGTGGCCGTTGAACACCAGCGGCTCCAGGGCCGGGTTGGCGGCGTAGCCGCCGTCCCAGTAGCGCCGGCCGTCGATCTCCACCGGGGCGAACAGCTCCGGCAGGCACGAGGAGGCCATCAGCGCCTTCAGGGTGACCTCGGGGCCGGTGAACAGCCGCGCCGCCCCGGTCAGGATGTCGGTGGCCGAGACGTAGAGCGGCACCCGCTCCTGCCGGGCGACGGTCTCGAGATCGATGCTGGCGCGCACCACCGCCTGGAACAGGTGCATGTCGCGTAACGTCGGCAGGAACGGCGAGACGTAGGCCGAGGCCTCGCGGAACAGGGCCAGGGACCGGGCGACGAACGGATCCAGGAACGGGTCGAACGCGGCCCCGAATCCCTCGAAGCCGCGCAGGGGCGAGCGCTCGGCGGTCGCCCGCCACAGCCGCTCCAGGGCCTGCCGGCCGCCGTCGTCGCCGCCGGTGGCCAGCCCCGCCACCAGGGCGGCGCCGTTCAGCGCGCCGGCGCTGGCACCGCTGACCGCGACGATCTCGATATGCTCCTCCAGCAGCCGGTCGATCACCCCCCAGCCATAGGCGCCGTAGGAGCCGCCACCCTGCAGCCCGAGGGCCACGCGCGGTTTCATCTGTGCCATCGTCCCTGCCGATCCTGCGCGCGCGGGCATCATCCCGAAAGGTGCATCACCCCGAAAGGTGGTTGTCGGCTTTCGGGAGGATGCGCAATGAAAGACCCGGCGCCGGCGGCAACGCGCCTGCCCGCCGATCGCTGCAACCCCCACGACCTGTTCGCCAGATCAGGTCGCCAGCGGCACGTCCAGCCGGAAGCAGGTCCCCTGCCCCGTCCGCGGCAGCGTGAGATTGCCGCCGAGCTGCCGGGTGAGGCTGCCCACCACCCGCATGCCGAGGCTCTTCGAGGCGCGGCCGATCTCGAAATCCGCCGGCAGCCCGACGCCGTCGTCGGCGACCTCGACCACCAGGGTGTCGAGTTCGCGCTCGGCCCGGACCCGGATCGCGCCGCCCTCCGGGTGCGTCTCGGGCGGGTAGGCGTATTTGAGGGCGTTGGTGACGAGCTCGTTGACCAGGAGCCCGATCGGGATCGCCCGGTCGGCCGAGATCCGCTGCGGGGCCGCCGTGCAGGTGAGGTGCAGGCCCGGCGCGCCGCTGTCGAGATTGGCCACCAGCTTCTCCAGGAAGGGTGCGAGATCGAGCTCGCCGGGCACGCCCTCCCCTTCCCCATCGCCGGTTTTGTCTCCTTGCCGCCAGAGCTGGTCGTGGACGCCGGCGATGGCCTCGACGCGGCTGCGCGCATCCGACAGGGCCGCGTGCACGGCGGGCTCGGCCTCGGCGGCCCGGGCCTGGAGGGCGAGCAGGCTCGCCACGATGGCGAGGCTGTTCTTGACCCGGTGGCTCATCTCGCGGGCCAGAAGGTCCTGCCGGGCGAGCGCGGCGCGCAGCAGGTTCTCGGTCCGCTGGCGCTCGATTGCGCCGCCGAGCAGGTTGGCGAAACCCTGCATGAAGGCGATATCGGCCTCCTCGAACATGCCCTCGCGGGTGTCGTCCACCTCCAGCACCCCGAAGGCGCCGTCCCGGTTCTCGATCAGCACGTTGATCGCCCGGCGGATGCCGTGCTCGGCCATGAGCTGGGGCGTGCGGAAGCGGGTCTCCTCGGCCAGGTGGTTCGAGATCACCGGGCTGCCGGTCTTGAGGGCGAAGCCCGCCGGGGAGGCGAGGTCGGCCCCGACCCGGGCCTGCCCGATCACGTCGGGCCCCCAGCCGACGCCGGCGCGCACCAGCAGCGTGTCCTCGCCGCGGCGGTATTCCAGCGCCTTGCAGAACTCGGCGCCCATCCCCTGCGCGCACAGCTCCGCGGCCCGCTGCAGCAGGTGGTCGACATCGGTGCCGCGCAGGGCCTCGACGCCGAACTCGGACAGGATCACCTGCTGGCGCAGGCGGTAGCCGAGATCGGGCGGCGCGAGGCCCGGCGCGGCGGGGTCCTCGGGGGCGTCCGGGCTGGGTTCCACGGCGGTGCGATCGATCTGTGCGGTCATGGGCGGCGGCAGAGTAGCAGGAAGGTGGTCCCAGGGCGACGCGGGTCCGCCTAGCCCCCGGCGGAGCCGCCGTCGTCGCACCGGATCGTCGCACCTCCGCCCATCCTCGGACCCCGCAGCGCCGGGCGGCGTTCCGTCAGTCCAACCCGTCTCGATGGAGGGCCCCATGGCCGACGAAGTGAACGGACTCTCCGACAAGGCGCTCTCGATCTTCGCCTTCGCAGCCTATCACCGCCTCGTCAGCGGCGAGCGGGTCACCTCGGTCATCCGCAAGGACGGCGCCGGGCACGAGGCCGATCCGCAGGGCGTGAAGGAGCTCGAGGAGCGCGGCCTCGTCACCGCCGGCGAGACCGATATCGACCTCGGCGACACCGCCCAGGCCACGGTCGAGGCGATGGTCGCGGCGTTGCGCGGGGAAGTCGGGCGCTGAGGCCCGCCCGCTGCGTCTCGGATCGACTCATCGATCGGTGATGGGACGGGAGCGTATAGATCATCGTGTCATTCCGGGGGGCCGCAGGCGAGCCCGGAATCCAGAGCCTCCGAAGCTGCAAGACTTGGCACACCTGCGTCTCTGGATTCCGGGCTCCGCTGCGCGGCCCCGGAATGACACGGTGGGTGTTCGGAGGTCGATGCAACCGCTGATCAGGGAGACGAACAAGACCTTCCCCCGCGATCATCCTCCGTTGATGGGAAGCGGTCCGCAAGCGCGCGGTCCACGGCGTCCAGAGCCGCATCGAGTTCGGCCTCGCCCACAGAACCGCCGGCCGCGATGGAAGCGTTAAGCGTCTCGCACAAAGCCTGGATCCGCGCCTCACGGTTCGCAATCGAGAGATCCATGGCGCCAACCTCCTCAGGCCCCCCGTCAGGATAACAGACATCGCGCATGCGGAAGCCCCCCGTCGCGCCCGGACCTGCGGCATCCCGGCCGTGGAAACCCGGGAACGCCCCTGCCCCCGGCAGCCTTCTCCCGCACCAGACGATGGAGCGCGCGGATGAGCAAGGCGGACGTGAAGACCGGGGACGACGTAACCTACAAGTGGGGCAAGGGCACCGTCGAGGGCGAGGTGACCAAGGTCCACACCAAGGATGTCGAGAAGACCATCAAGGGCAATACGGTCAAGCGTGAGGCCTCGAAGGACGAGCCCGCCGTGGAGATCAAGACCGAGAAGGGCAAGACCGTCCTCAAGTCCGTCTCCGAGGTGACGGTCAAGTAAGCCGATCCGCGCAGGCAGGCTGCGTTGTGAGGTGGCGCACATGAGCCCCGCCCCGGGCCTCGCCGGGGGCGGGGTGCCGGCTATCTGTAACGGTTCCAGCCTTTGCCAGCCGGGACCCAGCATGAATATTCCCCTCAGGCTCACCCTGAACGGGCAGGCCCGCGAGATCGCCCTCGATGATCCGCGCGTCACCCTCCTCGATCTCCTGCGCGAACGCCTCGGCCTGACCGGCGCCAAGAAGGGCTGCGACCGCGGCCAGTGCGGCGCCTGCACGGTGCTGGTGGATGGCCGGCGGATCAATGCCTGCCTCACCCTCGCCGTGAGCCTCGACGGCGCCGAGATCCTGACCATCGAGGGGCTGGCCGAGGGCGACCGGCTTCACCCGGTCCAGGCGGCCTTCATCGCCCATGACGGCTTCCAGTGCGGGTTCTGCACCCCCGGCCAGATCATGAGCGCGGTCGGGCTGATCCGCGAGGGCCAAGCCGGCACCGATCCCGAGCGCATCCGCGAGGGCATGAGCGGCAACCTCTGCCGCTGCGGCGCCTATGCCGGCATCCTCGACGCGGTGCAGGAGGCGTCGCGCCCCACCGGACAGGTCGAGCAGCGGGAGGACGCGGCGTGAGGAATTTCGACTACATCCGCCCTGCGAGCCTGCCGGAGGCCGTCGCGGCCGGGCAACAGCCCGACACCGCCTATCTCGCCGCCGGCACCAACCTGGTCGACCTGATGAAGGGCGGCGTCACCGCGCCCGCCCGGATCGTCGACATCACCCGGCTGCCGGGTCTCTCCAGCATCGAGCAGCTGCCGGACGGCGGCACCCGGATCGGCGCGCTCGTGCGCAACAGCGACCTCGCCTACGACCCGAGGGTCGAAAAGACCTACCCGATGGTGGCCGAGGCCCTGCTGGCCGGCGCCTCGGCGCAGCTGCGCAACGCCGCCACGGTGGGCGGCAACCTGATGCAGCGCACCCGCTGCCCGTTCTTCACCGACGCGGTCTCGGCCTGCAACAAGCGCGAACCCGGCTCCGGCTGCGCGGCGCTCGGGCACGCCACCCGGATCCATGCCGTGCAGGGCTGGAGCGAGCACTGCATCGCCACCAACCCGTCCGATTTCTGCGTGCCGCTCGCCGCCCTCGACGCGGTGGTCGAGATCGCCGGGCCGGACGGCGCCCGGGAGGTGCCGCTGACCGCGTTCCACAATCTCCCCGGCGACCATCCCGAGCACGAGACGGCGCTCCGCCCGGCCGAGCTGATCACCGCCCTGCGCCTGCCCCCCGAGGCGGCGTCGTTCCGGGCCAATGCCCGCTACCTGAAGGTCCGCGACCGCACCTCCTACGCCTTCGCGGTGGTCTCGGCTGCCGCCGCCCTCACGTTCGAGGGCGAAACAATCGGCCGGGCCCGGCTCGCCTTCGGCGGCCTCGCGCTCAAGCCCTGGCGGGTGGAGGCGGCCGAGGCCGCGCTCGCCGGCCAGGCGCCCTCCCCCGAGGCCTACGCCAAGGCCGCCGCTCTGGCGCTCGACGGTGCCAAGCCCACCGGCGAGGCCAACGCCTTCAAGATCGAGCTCGCCCGCCGCGTCGCGGTCCGGGCGCTGACGCTGGCGGCCGCCGGGACCCCCGCCCGGATCCCGGCGCTCCCCGCCTCCCCGTTCGGCATCGTCTGAGGACAGACCGCATGACCGCGACCGCAACACCCCTGAATCCCGCCGCCGGCACCCGCCACGGCTCCAGCATCGGCCAGCCGCTGACCCGGCGGGACGGCCCGCTCAAGGTGACCGGCCAGGCCCGGTTCTCCGCCGACAACCTGCCCCCCGGCACGCTGCACGCGGCGCTCTGCGTCGCCCGGATCGCCAAGGGCCGGGTCACCGGCCTGAACCGGTCCGCCGCCGAGGCCCATCCGGGCGTCGTCGCGGTGATGACCCCGGAGAACGCCCCGAAACTCGCCCAGGACCCGGACGCCAAGGCCGGGCCGTTCATCTTCCGCCTGGACCTGCTGCAGAACGACCGGGTCCGCTACGCCAACCAGCCGATCGCCGTGGTCATCGCCGAGACCCTGGAAGCCGCCACCGAGGGCGCGCGGCTGCTGGCGCCGACCTACGCGACCGAGACGCCGCGCATCGGCCTCGATGCCGGGGACGTGTTCACCCCGGATTCGGTGGGCGTCGGCGCGGCCCCGTCCGAGAGCGACGGCGATGTCGAGGCGGGCCTGGCGGCCGCGTCGCGCACCATCGCGGCCACCTACGAGACCCCCGCCCAGTACCACAACGCCATGGAGCCCCACGCGGCCCTGGCCCAGTGGGACGGCGACCGGCTGACCCTGCACATGCCGACCCAGGGCCTGGCGATCTCGCAAGGTAGGCTCGCCGGTCTGTTCGGGATCAAGCCCGACGACATCCATATCGAGAGCCCCTATCTCGGCGGCGGCTTCGGGTCGAAGGGCGTGCCCTCGGGCCCGCAGGTGCTCGCCTGCATGGCGGCCCGGATGGTCGGGCGGCCGGTCAAGCTGGTGCCGACCCGCTCGCAGATGTACGGCCCGATGGGCCATCGCGGCCCGACCCGCCAGACGCTGCGGCTCGGCACCGACGCGGCCGGCAAGCTCACGGCTTTGGACCACCACATCCTCACCGCCTCGTCGAGCTTCGACGACTTCTTCGAGCCGGCGGGCCGGGCCACCAGCACCCTCTACGCCAGCCCGGCCATCGCCATCCGGCACGAGGCGGTGCGGCTCGATACCGGCACGCCCCTGTTCATGCGCGCCCCCGGCGAGGCCACCGGCAGCGTCGCCCTGGAGAGCGCGCTGGACGAGATGGCCCACGAGCTCGGCATGGACCCGCTGGAGTTCCGGCTGGCCAACTACGCCGAGGTCGAGCCGATCACCGGCAAGCCGTTCTCCTCGAAGGCCCTGCGCGAGTGCTACCGGCGCGGCGCCGAGGCGTTCGGCTGGGCCGGCCGCCCGCTGCAGCCCCGCCAGACCCGGGACAAGGACGGCTTTTTGGTCGGCATCGGCATGGGCACCGCCACCTTCCCGGCCCTGATCTTCGAGGGGCTAGCCCGGGCCGAGATCCGCGCCGACGGCACCGGCACGGTGGAGCTCGGGGCGATCGACATGGGCCAGGGCGCCTGGACCGCGCTCGCCCAGATCGCCGCCGACGGGCTCGGGATCGGCATGGAGGCCCTCACCTTCCGGATGGGGTCTTCCGATCTTCCGAATGCCGGCATCGCGGGCGGCTCGGGCCATACCGCCACGGCCGGCAACGCGATCCATGCCGCGGCCGGCGACGTGATCGCCCAGCTGGCCAAGCTCGCCACCGACGACCCCGCCTCCCCGCTCTACGGCGCGGGCAATGCCGGCGTGACCGCCGCGGACGGCCGCCTGACCCGGCGCGACGACCCGAGCCGGAGCGAATCGTTCGCCGACATCCTCAAGCGGGCCGGACGGGCCAGCATCGAGGGCCAGGGCAAGGCCGGGGCCGACCCGGCGGCCCAAAAGTCCTACGCGATGCACGCCCACGGGGCGGTCTTCGCCGAGGTGAAGGTCGATCCTGACTTGGGCCAGATCCGGGTCAGCCGGCTGGTCGGCGCCTTCGCGGCCGGCCGGGTGATCAACCCCCGGCTGGTCCAGAGCCAGTATTACGGCGGCATGATCTGGGGTCTGTCCTTCGCCCTGCACGAGCGGGCCGAGATGGACCCGCGCACCGGCCGCTTCCTCAACGACAACCTGGCCGAATACCACCTGCCGGTGAACGCCGACATCCCGGCCATGGAGGCGATCCTGGTCCACGAGGACGATTCCGTGGTCAACGCGCTCGGCGTGAAAGGTGTCGGCGAGATCGGCATCACCGGCACGGTCGGCGCCATCGCCAACGCGGTCTGGCACGCCACCGGCGTGCGGGTGCGCGAGATGCCGATCACCCTGGACAAGCTCCTGGGCTGATCCCGGCGGGTCGGACGACTCGAACGGCCAGAACCCTGCCCCGTCGGGCAGGGTTTTTTTATTGTTTGCCGGGCCGCTTGCCCCGACCGAGGGACGACACGGGCTCGAAGCGCCGCCTCTCCCGTGCGGGGGACCAAATTTACTGATCGCGCTCGGTCGTAAGCGCCCGAAACATCACGCATTTTCCCCTCCCCCTTGCGGGGAGGGGTTAGGGGTGGGGGTGGTGCCGGATGGGGCGCATCGGTGCCCCCTGAACCACCCCCACCTCCAACTTCTCCCCGCCAGAGCTACGGGCGACACAGGTTGGGAAATTCATCTCCCGAGGATTGATACCCCATACCTGATAACCCGCGCCGTCATTCCGGGTCGCCGCAGGCGAGCCCGGAATCCAGAAACACCGTCGGTGCAAGAGTTTGGCACGTCGGCGGCTCTGGATCCCGGGCTCCGCTGCGCGGCCCCGGGATGACGGCGCGGGGGCGGCATCGGTCGGGCCTTCGCTTGAAGAAGACGACTGAGCCTTCCGCCCTGAGGAGAGATGAAAATTCCAACCCGTGTAGCCCGTAGCCCCTCTGCGGGGGAGGGAAAGGCGCGTGACCTCATTCGGCCCCCCGTAAACTCATACAATTTGATCTGCGGAAAACTGTGCGCTAGGCGAATCGCCGGCTCGGCACCTGCCGGAAAGCCGATCGCTGCGCGGCGACCAGCCTCTCGGAACGCGCGGCGGCAAAGGCGAATAGCGCTTGTCGGGAACCCGTTGCGGCAAGGCGGCTTGCCGTCTCCCAAAATCGTCCAACGATAGCAAAGGCCTGGAATGAAGAGCTGTTTCCCTGGGCGGGCAGCCGATGTGCAGAGGCGAAGAGTGCCGGCGCCCCAGCCTCGGCCGCTCGGTCAACAACCCCAGGGATGCGTTGCGAGACCGGCTGTTCAACGCGCCGCGCATATGTCATACATATGGCGACCGATCGCTCTGAAGAGGCGGCGGACGCATTCATAGGGGGGGACGTCGATGAGAGGCACCATTTCCATCAAGGCCATGCTCGCGGGCATGATCCTCGCGTGGGGCGGCGGGGCCCAGGCGGCTTCGCTGACCGTCGGGTTCTCGCAGATCGGGTCCGAATCCGGCTGGCGCGCCGCCGAGACGACCGTGACCAAGGACGAGGCCAAGAAGCGCGGCATCACCGTCAAGATCGCCGACGCGCAGCAGAAGCAGGAAAACCAGATCAAGGCGATCCGGTCCTTCGTGGCCCAGGGGGTCGACGCGATCCTGCTCGCCCCGGTGGTCGCCACCGGCTGGGATGCGGTGCTCAAGGAAGCCCGCGACGCGAAGATCCCGGTGATCCTGCTCGACCGCGACATCGATCCCGCCGGCAAGGACCTCTACCTGACCGCCGTCACCTCCGACAGCGTCGAGGAGGGACGCGTCGCCGGCACCTGGCTGACCAAGACGGTCGGCGAAAAACCCTGCAACGTGGTCGAGCTCCAGGGCACGGTCGGCGCCAGCGTCGCCACCAACCGCAAGAAGGGCTTTGACGCCGCCATCGCGCCCCACGCCAACATCAAGCTCGTGCGCAGCCAGACCGGCGACTTCACCCGGGCCAAGGGCAAGGAGGTGATGGAGAGCTTCATCAAGGCGGAGGGCGGCCGCTCGATCTGCGCGGTCTACGCCCACAACGACGACATGATGGTCGGCGCCATCCAGGCGATGAAGGAGGCCGGCCTGAAGCCCGGCAAGGAGATCCTGACGGTCTCGATCGACGCGGTGCCCGACATCTTCAAGGCGATCGCCGCCGGCGAGGCCAACGCCACCGTCGAGCTCACCCCCGACATGGCCGGCCCGGCCTTCGACGTGCTTAAGGCCTACAAGGACAAGGGCACCGTCCCGCCCAAGTGGATCCAGACCGAGTCGAAGCTCTACACGGCCGCGGATGATCCGATGAAGGTCTACAACAGCAAGAAGAACCTCGGCTACTGACGCACTGACCGACCACTGCGATCGCATCGTGTCCGATTCCGTCCTGCTCAGCGTCCGCGGGCTCTCCAAGAGCTTCGCCGGGCACCAGGCCCTCGCAGGGGTCGACTTCACCTTGCGCCGGGGAGAGATCCACGCCCTCCTCGGCGAGAACGGCGCCGGCAAGTCGACCTTCATCAAGACCCTGACCGGCGTCGTCCGGCGCGATGCCGGCGAGGTCTGGCTCGACGGCGCGCCGATCGCCCCGCGCTCGGCTGAAGCCGCGGCGCGGGCCGGCATCGCCACGGTCTACCAGGAGGTCGGCCTGCTGCCGAACCTCACCGTGGCCCAGAACCTGTTCCTCGGCCGCGAGCCGACCCGGTTCGGACTCGTGCGCACCCGGGAGATGCGAAAGCGTTCGGCCGAACTCCTGGCCGATTTCGGCCTGTCGATCGATGTCGGCGCGCCGCTCGGCCGCTACCCGGTGGCGGTGCAGCACCTCGTGGCGATCGCCCGGGCGGTGGATCTCTCGGCCCGGGCGCTGATCCTCGACGAGCCGACCGCGAGCCTCGACACCCATGAGGTCACGGTGCTGTTCGGCGTGATGCGCCGCCTCGCCGAGCGGGGGATCGGCATCGTCTTCGTGACCCACTTCCTGGAGCAGGTCTACGCGATCACCGACCGGATCACGGTCCTGCGCAACGGCCGGCTGGTGACCGAGCGCGAGACCGCGCGTTTCCCGCGCATCGAGCTCGTGCACACGATGCTGGGCCACGACCTCGCCGAGACCGAGGCGCGGGCGGAGCCGGCGGACCGGGCGTCACAGAAAGAATCCGGGACGCCGGTCCTGCAGGCGGAAGGGCTCGGCAAGGCCGGCTACCTCCAGCCCGTCGACCTAGCCGTGGGAAGCGGCGAGGTGGTCGGCCTCGCGGGCCTCCTCGGCTCCGGGCGGACCGAGACCGCCCGCCTGCTGTTCGGCGCCGAGCGGGCCGATCGCGGCCGCATCCTGCTCGACGGCAAGCCGGTCCGGATCACCGGCCCCCGGGACGCCCTGCGCCACCGGTTCGGCTACTGCCCGGAGGAGCGCAAGACCGAGGGTATCGTCGCCGACCTGACGGTGCGGGAGAACATCGTGCTGGCCCTGCAGGCTCGGCGCGGCCCGTTCCGGCCCCTCGGCCGGGCGGCCCAGGACAAGATCGCCCGCGACTTCATCACGATGCTCGACATCCGCCCGCCCGATCCGGAGCGGCCGATCGGGCTCCTGTCCGGGGGCAACCAGCAGAAGGCCCTGCTGGCGCGCTGGCTCGCCACTGAGCCGCGCCTGCTGATCCTCGACGAGCCGACCCGCGGCATCGATGTCGGGGCCCATGCGGAGATCATCCGGCTGATCCGCCGGCTCTGCGACGAGGGCCTCGCCCTCTTGGTGATCTCCTCGGAGCTCGAGGAGATCGTGACCTATTCCGACCGGGTGATCGTGATGCGCGACCGCGCCCAGGTGGCCGAGCTCGCCGGCAGCGCGATCGACCTCACCGCCATCCTCCGGGCGATCGCCGCCGAGGCGGCGTCCGCACCGGTCCCGGAACCTGCCTGATGCGCGTCCTTCGCTCCGGAGCGCCCCAGCTCCTCGCCTTCGCGGCCGTGCTCCTGGCCGACCGGCTCGCCTCGCCGCAATTCCTCGCGGTGCATCTCCAGGACGGGCGCCTGTTCGGCAGCCTCGTCGACGTGTTCAACCGCGGCGCGCCGGTGGCGCTGCTGTCGCTCGGCATGGTGCTGGTGGTCGCCACCGGCGGCATCGACCTGTCGGTGGGCGCCGTGATGGCCATCGCGGGCGCCGTCGCGGCGAGCCTGGCGGACAGCTACCCCCTGCCGGTGGTCCTCGCCGCCGCCCTCGGCACCGGGCTCGCCTGCGGGCTGTGGAACGGGTTTCTGGTGGCGAGCCTGCGGATCCAGCCGATCGTCGCCACCCTGATCCTGATGGTCGCCGGCCGGGGCATCGCCCAGCTGATCACCGAGGGGCGCATCGTCACCTTCGCGTCCTCCGAGCTGGCCTTCCTGGGCGGCGGCGCGCTGCTGGGGGTGCCGATGCCGGTGGTGCTGGTCCTCGCCATGCTGCTCCTGACGCTGGCCCTGGTGCGTGGCTCGGCGCTCGGCCTGATGATCGAGGCGACCGGCGGCAATGCCCGCGCCAGCGCGCTCGCCGGCATCGACACCCGGTCGGTGACGGTGGCGGTCTATGCCTGGAGCGGCCTCTGCGCGGCGCTCGCCGGCGTGGTCGCGGCGGCCGACATCCTGGGGGCGGATGCCAACAATGCCGGGCTGTGGCTGGAGCTCGACGCGATCCTGGCCGTGGTGGTGGCCGGCTCTTCGCTCCTCGGCGGGCGGTTCAGCCTGTGGCTGGCGGTGCTCGGGGCCTTCATCATCCAGGCGATGAACACCGGCATCCTGCTCTCCGGCCTGCCGCCGGAACTGAACCTCGTGGTCAAGGCCGCGGTGGTGCTGGCGGTGCTCCTCGTCCAGTCGCCCCGCCTGTCGGGCCTCACCCTGCTGCTGCGGAAGCCGTGATGAGCCGCAACCTCCCGGTCCTGGTCGCCGCGCTCCTGTTCGCGGTCGGCTACGTCCTCTGCGCCACCCAGTTCCCCGCCTTCCTGACCACCCGGGTCGTCGGCAACCTGCTCACCGACAACGCCTTCCTGGGCATCGTCGCGGTCGGCACGACCTTCGTGATCATCTCGGGCGGCATCGACCTCTCGGTCGGCTCGGTGGTCGGCTTCACCACGGTGTTCCTGGCGCTCGCCATCGACCGCTGGGGGATCCCGCCGCTGGCCGCCTTCGGGATCGTGCTCGGGGCCGCCGCCCTGTTCGGCGCCGCGATGGGCGCGCTGATCCACGTCTTCGAGATGCCGCCCTTCATCGTGACCCTGGCCGGCATGTTCCTGGCCCGGGGCGCCGGCTTCCTGCTCTCTACCGAATCGGTCCCGATCAATGCGCCGCTCTACAGCGCGGTCGCCGACCTGTCGGTGAGCCTGCCCGGCGGCGGGCGGCTGACCCTGACGGCCTGCGTGATGCTCGCCGTGTTCCTGGTGGGCGGGGTGCTGCTCCACGCCACGCGCTTCGGCGCCACCGTCTATGCGCTGGGCGGCAGCCGCCACACCACCGGGCTGATGGGCGTGCGGGTCGGGCGCAACACCATCGCGATCTACGCGCTGTCGAGCCTGCTCGCGGCGCTCGCCGGGATCGTGTTCTCCCTCGACACCGCCTCGGGCACGCCGCTCTCGGCGGTCGGCGTCGAGCTCGACGCCATCGCGGCGGTGGTGATCGGCGGCACGCTGCTCACCGGCGGCCAGGGCGGCATCCTGGGCACGTTCCTCGGCGTCATGATCGGCGGCCTGATCCAGACGGCCATCACCTTCGACGGCACCCTGTCGAGCTGGTGGACCAAGATCGCCACCGGCCTGCTGCTCTTCGCCTTCATCGCCCTGCAGCAGGGCTCGGTAGCGCTCGCCGGGCGCCCCGGCCGGGCCGCCCGCCCCCGCCCGGAACAGCCGGTCGGCCGGCCGGTCGAAGCCCGCCCCTGACAGGGGCGGATCTTTTTGGCAAAGCCGGCGACCACCTTTCGGATGGATGCCCTATGATCCCCGCCCGCGCGGCCGCCCCCTCGGCTGCCCCCTTGCCGCGCGACGGAGGACAGGACCGGCATGCCCCTCACCAGCGATCTCCGCGGCGTCGTGCCGATCGCCCCGACGCCGTTCCACCCGGACGGCCGGATCGACGCGGTCTCCCTCGACCGGATGACCGATTTTTTTGGAGCTTCGGGGGTCGATGGCTTGACCATCCTCGGCCAGCTCGGCGAGGCCGGCAAGCTCGACCATGAAGAAGGGCTCGCCGTCGCGAAGCAGGTCCTCGGGCGCACCCGGCTGCCGGTGATCGTGGGCGTCACGGCGCCGGGCTTCGCGGCCATGCGGGCGCTGGCCCGCGAGGTGATGGCGATGGGTGCGGCCGGCGTGATGATCGCGCCGCCGAACACCCTGCGCACCGACGATCAGGTGGTCGGCTATTACCGCAACGCCGTCGAGGCGATCGGGCCGGACGTGCCCTTCGTCCTGCAGGATTACCCCCTCACCTTCTCGGTCCAGATGACCCCGGGCGTGATCCGCCGGATCGTGTCCGAGAACCCCTCCTGCGTGATGCTCAAGCACGAGGACTGGCCGGGGCTGGAGAAGATCTCGATCCTACGCGGCTTGGAGGCCGACGGCTCGATGCGCCACATCAGCATCCTGGTCGGCAACGGCGGCCTGTTCCTGGATTTCGAGACCGAGCGTGGCGCCGACGGGGCCAATACCGGCTACGCCTTCCCGGAGATGCTGGTCGACGTGGTCCGCCTCGGCCGGGCCGGCGAGCGCGACGCCGCCCACGACCTGTTCGACGCCCACCTGCCCTATCTGCGCTACGAGCAGCAGCAGGGCCCGCTGGGGCTCGCGGTGCGCAAATACGTGTTCCAGCGCCGGGGGATCTTTGCCTCCGACGCCCAGCGCAAGCCGTCCCAGGCGCTCACCCCGCAGGCCAAGGCCGAGATCGAGTACCTGCTGGCCCGCCTCGCCCGCACGGATGCGCGGGCGAAACTCCTGGATTCACAAGGTCTGTGACCGTGTGCGGGTGCAGGGCGGCGCCCTGCATCATCGGGGCTCCGCCCCGATACCCCGCCAAAGGGCTGAGCCCTTTGGAATCTCCGCTCAGTCGAGCCGGTAGGCGATGACCGAGTCGCCGGGCGTGGTGCCCAGCGAGCCGTGGCCGCCGGCGGCGATCACCACGTATTGCTTGCCGTCCTTGCCCCGGTAGGTCATCGGCGTCGCCTGGCCGCCCGCGGGCAGCTTCATGGTCCAGAGGGTCTCGCCGGTCTGCATGTCGTAGCCGCGGATGAGGTCGTCCAGGGCTGCCCCCGCGAAGGCGACGCCGCCGGCCGTGGTCAGGGTGCCGCCATGGGCCAGCATGCCCATCTCGAACGGGATCGGGAAGGTCACGCCGGCGACCTTCTGCCCGGCCACGGTGCCGTTGCGGTGCTTCCACACGGTGGTGCCGTCCGCGAGGTTCACCCCGACCCGCACGCCCCAGGGCGGCGCGTTGCAGGGCACGCCGAGCGCCGAGCGCATATGGGCGATCGACACCGCGTAGGGGCCGCCGAGATTCTCGTTGCCGGGCTTCGAGTCCGGGTCGGTCGAGAACAGGCGCTTGTTCGGCTCGCCCGTGGGGCGCCGGTACAGCTGGTAGATGTAGGGCAGGTATTGCGGCGTCGCGATCATCCAGTGGTTGACCGGATCGACGGCCACGGAGCCCCAGTTGAACACCCCGATATTGCCCGGCCACACGATCGAGCCCCCCGAGGCCTGCGGCGGCGTGAACGGGTTGCCGTCGTAGCGGTTCGACCGGAACGTGATCCGGCACTGGATCTGGTCGAACGGCGTCGTGCCCCACATGGCGGCCTCGGTCAGCGGCGCCGGGGTGAAGCGGAGCGCCGACATCGGCTGGGTCGGCGAGAGCGTCTCGCCCGGGATGTCGGTCTCGGTGGAGACCTTCACCGGCTCCACCGGCACGATCGGCTCGCCCGTGCGGCGATCCAGGACCCAGACGTTGCCGATCTTGGTCGGGATCAGGATCGCCGGCACCGCGGCGCCCTTGTGCGGCAGGGTCAGCAGCACCGGCTGGGACGGGTTGTCCCGGTCCCAGAGGTCGTGCGACGCGGTCTGGAACTTCCAGATCAGCCGGCCGGTCTTCAGGTCGAGGGCCGCCAGGGCGTCGATGAAGGCCTCGTCGTCCTTGGAGCGCGACACGCCGACCTGGTCGGGGGACCGGTTGCCGAACGGCACGTAGACCTGGCCCAAGCCTTCGTCGGCCGCGAGCTGGGTCCAGGCCACCGCCGAGTTCGGCTCGTAGAGTTCACCCGCCTTGAGCGGCGCGGTGTCATCGGGCTTGCCGGCGTCGAACTTCCACACGATCGCGCCGGTGCGCACGTCGTAGGCGCGGATCGCCCCCGACGGGTTGGTCTCGTAGTAATTGTCGGCGATGGCGCTGCCGAGGATCACGAGGTCCCGGGTCACCAGCGGCGCCGAGGTCTCCTGGTAGGTCGCCCGCTGCAGGCCGGGCATCTGCGCCTTCAGATCGACCGCGCCGTCGGTGCCGAAGCTCTTGCAGGGCGTGCCGGTATCGGCGTTCAGGGCGTAGAGCTTGGCGTCCACCGAGGCCGCGATGATCCGGCGCGGGCATTCGGCGATGGCCGCCGCGACCGCCTGGGCGGTAGCCGGATCGGTCTCGGCCGGTGGCACGAAGCCGGTCGAGTCGTTGTAGGACACGCCGCGGCAGGTCTGGTGCTGGTACTGGGCGTCCCGCTGCATCTTGGGGTCGAAGGACCAGGCCAGCTTGCCGGTCTCGGGCTCCAGCGCCTGGACGATGCTGTGCGGGGTACAGACATACAGCAGCCCGTTCACCTTAATGGGCGTCGCCTCGAAGGTGTATTCCTTCGAATCCTTGGCATCGCCCTCGCGCAGGTCGCCGGTATGGTGCTCCCAGGCCACCTTGAGGCCGCGGACGTTGCCGGTGTCGATGTCCTTCAGCGCCGAGTAGCGCTGGCCGAGATTGGTGCCGCCATACGCGACCCAGTCGTCCGCCGGATAGGCGACGCCACTCGGATCGACCGCCGCGTTCCCGGCCTGCGCGACCTTCGGCAGGCTGCCCTTCGTCTCCACCAGATCGACGAACCACGCCGCGACGCCCAGGATCGCCAGGAGCGCCACGACGGCGCGCAGCGCCAGCGGCCCGTTCCGCAGGCCCGGCGCCCAGGGGCTTTTCGGCGCGTTCCGCAGGCCTCCGGGCACGAACGGCAGGGACAGAAGCAGGCCGAGGAACAGGATCAGCGCGCCGCGCGGGATCCACTGCCACTTGTCGAACCCGACCTCCTGGATCGTCCAGGCGAAGGCGGCCGCGAGGGTGAGGGCGTAGAGCCAGAAGCCGCTCTGGCGCCGCCGGGCGAGCTGGATCCCGGCGGCGAGCAGGCCGAGACCGATCACCGCGTAGAACGACGATCCGCCGACCGCCGCAAGCTTGTATCCGAAGCCGATCAGGGATAAGCCCAGTATTGCAGTCAGCAAGCCCAGAATTTTGACTGCCATGGTTCTAGAATCCGCTCTCGTGATCCGGATGATGATGATTGATCTTCGGGGGCACCGGGCGGAATACGCGCGCGGAACCCCCGAGTCGCGCGGCTTATCTTCGCTGTAGCTGGCCCCAAGCTGTGCAGTGCACCATGGCTGCCAGGCTCGGATCGCAGGCTCAGATCGGAAGCAGGGCCTCTGACCGATAGGCACGATGCAGCGTTGCGACGAGCGTATCGGATTGCGGGAACGTCGCCGCGCCGATCGCGCTCACCGCGACAGCGGGCGTCCAGGAGTTCATCACGACGCAACCGGTCAGGGATCCCAGAGCATCCACCCGAACCGGGGCGCTACGCTGGACGATCCCCAGCCCGGAGAGCTGCCGTCGCAGGATGCCCATCGTGATGCCGGGCAGCAGGTCCGCCTCCGGCCAGATCACGGCCTCGCCGTCCCAAAAGGCCAGGTTCCAGATCGTCGCCTCGCTGATCCGGCCCGTGCGGTCGACGAACAGCGCGTCGTCGTAGCCCTGCGTCACGGCCTCGCGGAGGAAGTAGGTTTTTGCGGATTCGCCGACATGCTTGATCCCGGGACGCCAGCGCTCGTGCGCGACCGCGGCCAGCCGCAGGGGCCCGGCGGGTCCGTCCGAGGGCGGCCCCGTCCGGACCAGGATACTCGGATCGGAAGGGTCGCTGACGGGCGTGAACTCGCCGCGGCGCGAGAACAGGGTGGCCGTCAGCGACATCGCCGCCGGCCCATGCGCGACGGCACCGCGAATCGACTGCCGCACAGACTCATCCGGCATCGCACGGCCGAACAGGGCCAGGGACGCCGATCGCAGGCGGTCCAGATGCAGGTCGAAGCCCCGGACCCGGCCGTCACGCACCTGCAGGGCGGTGAAATGGGCAAAGCCCGCGCATGCGAGCGGGGCCAGGTCGGACGCCTCCGCGATCCGATCGTCGATCAGCGTGTGGAATTGGGGGGGCTCGTGCATGGGCTTGCTCCCGCGTGCTTCACGTCGGCGAGCCCTGGCCATAGACCGTGACAGCGCTGTCAGGGTCAAGGGCGATGCGGATCGGCGAGCTGTCACGAAAGTCGGGCGTCAGCATCCGCATGCTGCGCTTCTACGAGGCGCACGGCCTCCTGACGCCGAGCCGGACGGCCTCCGGCTACCGGGATTACGGTCCGGACGAGGAGGAGGCCGTCATCCGGATCACCCTGCTTCGGGCCGCCGGCATGACGCTGCCGGTCATCCGCGACTTCCTCCCCTGCGCGCTGGAGGCGCGCGGAGCGTTCGAGCCATGCGACGCATTGCGGATGACGGTGCGCCGCCAGATCGGGCGCGTCGATGACCGGATCGACAGCCTGAAGCGGAGCCGGGCGGCGTTGGAGGCGATCCTCGTCCAGCTCACGCTGCCGGAGACCCGGGCGCCGGCCTCATGACGGCCGCCTCTCATGGCCCGGCCTCTCACGTCCCGGCCTTGCCCTCCGGCCGCAGGGCGACCGGGTCGCCGTCGCGCAGGGAGGCCGGCGGCCCGACTACGACCTGCTCGCCGCCGTCGAGGCCCGTGCGCAGCTCCAGCACGGTCCCGGTCTGGCGGAAGATCGTGACCGGGCGCATCCGCACCACCTGGCTGCCGTCCTGGCCCGCCTCCACCACCGCCACCCGGGTCCCGGCCTGGTCGAAGATCAGGGCATCGTTCGGCACCGACACGGCGGGGGAGACCCGCGGGATCGCCAGCGTCAGGGTGATGTAGAGGCCGGCCTGCAGGGCGCCGTCCGGGTTGGGGATGTCGACCTGCGTCACCAGGGTGCGCGAGGCGTAGAGCAGCGTGGACGACGAGCGCGAGACCCGGCCGGGAAAGACCTTTCCAGGGAGCTGGGCCACCTCGGCCTTGGCCTCCAGGCCGTCGCGGACACCGTCGGCCGCGTAGAGCGGCACGTTCACGGCCATGCGCAGCACGTCGTCCCGGGCCAGGGTCAGCAGCGGCAGGCCGGTATTGGTGTCCGCCGTGACCGCGTCGCCGACATCGTTGTTGCGGGTGGTCACGACCCCGTCGAAGGGCGCGCGGATCTGCTCGAACCCGGTCAGGACCTTGAGCCGGGCGACCTGCGCCTCCTGGGCGGCGATGTTGGCCTCCGCGACCTTCACGGCCGCCTTCACGGCGTCGACGTTGGCGGTCTGGGCCAGCACCCCAGCCTGCGAGGTGTCGGCGTTCTGCCGGGTCTCGGCGCCGCTGCCGGCCAGCGTCGAGGTCCGGCGGTTGGTCACGTCCGCCAGGTGGCGGTTGGCCTCGGCCTGATCGACCATGGCGCGGGCCTGGATCAGCGCCGCCTGCAATTGCAGGATCTGCGACTGTGCCTGGACGAGCTGCTGGTCGAGGTCCGGGGCGCTGATCCGGAACAGCAGGTCGCCCTTCTTCACATGCGTGCCGATATCGACCTTGCGCTCGACGATGTAGCCGGTGGCCCGGGGATAGAGGCTCGCCGTGTCGAAGGCCTGGGTGGTGCCGGTCTGGGTCAGGCTGAGGGTGTCGGAGGCCCGCTGGGCCTTGGCGACCCGCACGGTCTGCGGTTTCTTGGCGGCCGCCTGAGACGGCGGGCTCGCCGCCCGGGACGGGTCCGGCCAGTGGCGGTAGCCGAGGAGGCCGAGGCCCGCCAGCGCCAGCAGGCCGACCCACAGGCGGCCGCTTCGTGCGGGGCCGCCGGCCTCGCCCGCCGCTGAACTGTCCCGGTCCGCCATCCTGGTCCTCGGGTCGCGCTGCGCGTCCTGCGTCACGCCGGCGACCCACCCTGTGGCCGGCCGAGACGCATCCGATCATGTATTCAATTCATAGACCACGCCCGGGGTCCGGGCGAGATGCCGCAGCGCACGATCATGTGCTGGATCCTCCGGTAACCCGGCCGGTTACCCCCGCGACGGGACTGGATTCCGGCCCCTGTTCCCATGCGCGCGCCGACGCCGGAACACGCTCCGCTTCGACGGCGCGCGCTCAACAGACCGAGACGCGATGACCGAGATTTCCAGGCGTTCCATGATCGCCGCGGCCGGCGGCGCGATGATGGCGTCCCCCGCCCTGGCGCAGACCGCCGCCCCTCTAGCCGCCCCCCTGCCCCAGCGCGGCTCGAAGGGCGCCGACATCCTGGGCCCGACCAACGATCCCCGGGCCGCCGAGGAGCCGTTCACCCAGGCGCCGCCGGCCACCGACCACGGCACGATGCCGAACCTGAAATGGTCGTTCAGCGACAGCCACATGCGGCTCGAGGAAGGCGGCTGGGCGCGCCAGACCACGGTGCGCGAGCTGCCGATCTCCAAGGCCATGGCCGGGGTCAACATGCGGCTCAAGGCCGGCGTCGTCCGCGAGATGCACTGGCACAAGGAAGCCGAGTGGTCCTACATGATCAAGGGCAAGGCCCGGATCACCGCGGTCGACCAGGACGGGCGCACCTTCGCGGACGATGTCGGCGAGGGCGACCTCTGGTACTTCCCGGGCGGCATCCCGCACTCGATCCAGGGGCTTTCCGCCGACGGCATCGACGGCTGCGAGTTCCTGCTGGTGTTCGACGACGGCGGCTTCTCGGAGGATTCGACCTTCCTGCTGACCGACTGGCTGGCGCACACGCCGCGGGACATCCTGGCCAAGAATCTCGGGGTGCCCGAGGGCGCGCTGGCCAAGATCCCCGAGAAGGAGCTCTACATCTTCCCCGGGCCGACGCCCGGCCCGCTCGCGGCCGACCTCATGGGCGGCGCCGGCCAGATCCCAAAGACCTTCAGCCACCGGATGCTGGCGCAGGAGCCGATCCGCACCAAGAGTGGGCGCGTGCGGATCACCGATTCCACGGTGTTCCCGGCCTCGGCGACGATCGCGGCGGCACTGGTCGAGGTCGAGCCCGGGGGGATGCGCGAGCTGCACTGGCACCCCAACGGCGACGAGTGGCAGTACTACCTCTCGGGCAAGGGCCGGATGACGGTGTTCGGCTCGGAATCGAAGGCCCGCACCTTCGACTACCAGGCCGGCGACGTCGGCTACGTGCCCTACGCCATGGGCCACTACATCGAGAATACCGGCGACACGACGCTGACCTTCCTGGAGATGTTCAAGAGCCCGCGCTACGCCGACATCTCGCTCAACCAGTGGCTGGCGCTGACCCCGCATCCCCTGGTGCAGGCCCATACCGGGCTCGATCCCAGGCAGATCGACGCCCTGAGCCAGACCAAGGCGCCGGTCGTGCCGGGTTGACGCGGCCGAAGCGTTCGCCGACGAAGTGGATGCCGGTTCGGCGTCAGCGAGCGCGTCACCATACCGCTTGGAACTTGATCAAGCCTCGATGCGTCGATGTGATGGACAGTATTCGGACTTGATCACGGAGAGACAGATGCGCGCCCTCGCCCGCGCGTTCCTCGCCCTGGCGCTCGCCCTCCCGGCGGGCGCCGCCTGGGCGCAGGTGCAGCCGAACGACCCGAACGCGGCCAATTCCTCGTTCGCCCTGCAGAGCCAGATCCGCACCCTCAACCAGCAGCGGGTCTCCGACTACAACACGCTGAACCAGCAGTTCCAGCGCAACGTCCAGTACCAGCCCTACGGGCCGTATTACGGCGCCTATGGCGGGCGCCGGGTCGGCCGGCACGGGATCGCGCGGACGCCGCGGGGCGGGCTCAACACCAGCGTGTGCATCGGCTGCTGACAGTCACGGGTCCGGGCATAGCGGGGACAGCCCGAAAAAAACCTTTTCCCGTCCGCACGCTTGGCCCAGAAGCTGGGCCCATGGTGGCGCGCGCATGAACATTCTGCTGATCGGCTCGGGGGGACGCGAGCACGCGCTGGCCTGGCGCCTGGCCAAGAGCCCGCTCTGTACCCGCCTGTTCACGGCGCCGGGCAATCCCGGCACCGCCCGGCACGGCACCAACCTGCCGGACCTCACGATCACCGACCATGCCGCGGTGGCGGCCTTCTGCGCCGCCGAGTCCATCGGCCTCGTGGTGGTCGGCCCCGAGGCGCCGCTGGTCGCCGGGCTGGTCGACGACCTGAAGATCGCCGGGATCCGCACCTTCGGGCCGACCCGCGACGCGGCCCGGCTCGAGGGCTCCAAGGGCTTCACCAAGGATCTCTGCGCCGCCTGCGGCATCCCCACCGCCGCCTTCGCGCGCTTCACCGCCCTGGAGCCGGCCCTCGCCTATGTCCGCCGGCAGGGCGCCCCGATCGTCGTGAAGGCCGACGGGCTCGCCGCCGGCAAGGGCGTCACCGTCGCCGAGACTCTGGACCAAGCCGAAGATGCCCTGGCGTCGCTCTTCGAAGAGCCCGGCGCCGAGGTGGTGGTCGAGGAGTGTCTCTTCGGCGAGGAGGCGAGTTTCTTCGCGTTGTGCGACGGCACCCGCGCCATCCCGCTCGGCACCGCGCAGGACCACAAGCGGGTCTTCGACGGCGACCGCGGCCCCAACACCGGCGGCATGGGCGCCTATTCCCCGGCCCGGGTGGTGACCCCGGAGATCGAGGCCCGGGTCATGGCCGAGATCATCATGCCGACGCTTGCCGGGATGCGGGCGCGCGGCTGCCCGTTCACGGGCATTCTCTACGCCGGCCTGATGCTCACCGCGGACGGCCCCAAGCTGATCGAGTACAACACCCGCTTCGGCGATCCCGAGGCGCAGGTGCTGATGCCGCGCCTCGCCTCCGACCTCGTGCCGGCTTTGCTCTCGGCCAGCGAGGGCGACCTCTCCGGGATCACCCTCGAATTCGACACCCACCGGGCCGCCCTCACCGTGGTGATGGCGGCGGCCGGCTATCCGGGCGCCGTGGTGCGGGGCTCGGTGATCCGGGGCGTCGAGGCGGCCGAGGGTGAGGGCGTGTTCGTGTTCCAGGCCGGGACCCGGGCCGAGGGCGGGCAGCTCCTGGCCGAGGGCGGCCGGGTGCTGGCGGTCACGGCGCTGGGCGACAGCGTCACCGACGCCCAGGACCGCGCCTACGCGGCGGTGGCCCGGATCGACTGGCCGGAGGGCTTCTGCCGCCGGGACATCGGCTTCCGCGAAGTCGCCCGGGAAGCCGCCGAACGGGGCTGAAATCCTGGTGTCTCAGGGGCTCCGCCCCTGAACCCCGCCAAAGGGCTTGCCCTTTGGGAACCCCTTACTCGCCGATGGCTGCACCGGCCGGACGGCGGTTGTCGTTGGCGCCGTAGAGCAGGCCCGGACGCATCCGCTCGGTGCGCGTCGCGTCGTTGCCCGAGGAGGGCGCGTCGGCGGCATCCGGCACGGCGGCGCGGATTGCGATCAGCTCCTGCGCGCCCCAGGGTTTCTGCTCGACGATCGTGTGGCCCATGCCCCGCAGGATCGCTTGCGTGTCCGCCGAGAGCGCGAAGGGCTCGGCATAGACCGTATCGGGCAGCCACTGGTGATGGATGCGCGGGGCATCCACCGCCTCCTGCGGCTCCATGCCGAAATCCAGCGCGTTGATGAGCGTCTGGGCGTTGATCGTGATGATCCGCGAGCCCCCCGGCGAGCCCGCCACCAGGGCAACCTTGCCGTCGCGCAGCACGATGGTCGGCGCCATC
This sequence comes from Methylobacterium sp. J-072, assembly GCF_022829425.1. Classification (NCBI taxonomy): domain Bacteria; kingdom Pseudomonadati; phylum Pseudomonadota; class Alphaproteobacteria; order Hyphomicrobiales; family Methylobacteriaceae; genus Methylobacterium; species Methylobacterium sp. J-072. Next base: position 56,777 of record NZ_JAKSYK010000028.1, read on the forward strand.
GACGAGAGCGGCCGCTTGCCCGGCGCGATCGCGTTCCGGGTGCCCTGGACGAGGCCGAACAGGTTCGGCACCCCGGGCTTGACGGTAAAATCGTCCATCTCGTCATTGAGGAAGAACCCGGTCTCCCCCGCCATCACCCCGGCGCCGAAATAGCCGTTGATCGTGTAGGTGAGCGAGACCGCATTGCCGGCCTTGTCCATCACCGAGATGTGGGTGGTCTCGGGCTTCTCCTGCGGGAGGCTTTCGGGGGCCGGGCGGATCTCCGCCGACGGGGTCGCCCGGTCCGGCCGGATCGTGGCCCGGAGTTGTTCCGCGTAGGCCCGCGACAGCAGCTGCGCCACCGGGTTGGGACCGAAATCCGGGTCGCCCAGCAGGATGTTGCGATCGGCATAGGCGCGCCGCATCGCCTCGACCATCAGGTGCACGGTCCGGGCGGAATTGAACCCCGCCGCCCGCAGGTCGTAACCGTCGAGGATGGTGAGGATCTCGCACAAAGTCGTGCCGCCGGACGAGGGCGGGGGCGCCGACAGGATGGTGGCGCCCCGGTAGCGGCAGGTCAGCGGCTCGGATTCGGTCACCGTGTAGGCGGCGAAGTCGGACGCCGTCAGCAGCCCGCCCCCGGCCCGGGACGCCGCCTCGACCTGGCGGGGAATCTCGCCCTTATAGAACGCGTCCGAGCCGCCCTCGGCGATGGCCTGGAGGGTGCGGGCGAGGCCGGCCTGGACCATCCGGTCGCCGGGCCGCCAGGAACTGCCGTCCGGGCGCAGGAACACCCGCGCGACGTTGGCCTGCCCGGCGAACAGCTTGACGCCGAAATCCAGGATGTCGGTGTCGCCCCGGGTGAGCAGGAAGCCGTCCCGGGCGAGCGCGACCGCCGGAGCCATCACCCGGGCCAGCGGCAGGGTTCCGTATTCCGCGAGCGCGGTGTTCAGGCCGAGCACGGTGCCGGGCACGCCCGCCGCCTTCCAGCCGCGCAGGCTCGCGCCCTTCACGACATTGCCGGCGGCGTCGAGATACATGTCGCGGCTGGCCGCCCCGGGGGCTTTCTCGCGGAAATTGATGAAGCGGCTCGTCCCATCGGCCCGGTGCAGGACCAGGAAGCCGCCGCCGCCGAGATTGCCGCAGCACGGGTTCACCACCGCCTCGGCATAGGCCACCGCCACCGCGGCATCGATGGCGTTGCCGCCCGCCTTCAGGATGTCGGCGCCCACCTGCGAGGCCAGGCGCTGGGACGACACCACCATGCCGTTCTCGGCCTCCACGGCCGGTCCCGAGGCGGCCCGCGCCCCGGGGCCCCCGAGGGCGACGAGAAGCCCGAGGAACAGCGCGCGTGCCGGTGCGATCATCCAGGCTCTCTTCGATCCGGGTCCGGCGCTGCCATATAGGGGGCCGCACGCCAGAGTCGCGGCTCCCGACGATAGCCTCATTCTGAGAGGGTGTGGGTCTTTCGGTTCTCCGCTCGCGACAGACGCTGCGGCGCTCCTCGGAAGGTCCATCCCGGCACAGGAGCCTGGCTTGCGAGCCGAGGCGGGACGTTCCCCGAAGATTTGCGGTCGAGGTCGATGACGGAGCGCGACACGCCCCCTCTCCCGTGCGGGAGAGGGTTGGGGTGAGGGATCAGGTCTGTCCGGAGAGGTCGCACCCCTCACCCTGTCCCTCTCCCGCACGGGAGAGGGGACCCGCGCCGTGTCCTTCGTCGCCGGCCCGTCCGGGGCCGCCCGGGTATTCGGCTCATGAGGATGTCGAAGGGTGACCGATCGACAGACTCTCAGCCTCTAAGGTGGCGCAGCGGAGCGGAGCCCTCGAAGGAGCCCTCCAGCGAGCCACACGCGTTCTGGAGGGCTCCTTCGAGGCCCGGCGATCTTCGATCGCCGGGCGCCTCAGGATGAGGGGGTTGATGGGAGAGGCGGTTCGGCGGCTGACCGGCCTCAGCCGTTGCGGAACGTGTAGCTGTAGCCGTTCAGCGCCGGCGCGCCGCCGAGATGGGCGTAGAGCACCTTCGCGCCCTTCGGGAAGAAACCCTTCTTCACGAGGTCGATCATGCCCTGCATGGATTTGCCCTCGTAGACCGGGTCGGTGATCATCCCCTCGAGCCGGGCCGAGAGCCGGATCGCCTCCACGGTCTCCTTCGAGGGCACGCCATAGACCGGGTAGGCATAATCCTCGTTGAGCACGACGTCGTCGGCGACGATGTCGCCTGCGCCGACCAGGGCGGCGGTGTTCTGGGCGATGTCGAGGACCTGGGCCTTGGTCTGGGCCGGGGTGCAGGAGGCGTCGATGCCGATGACGTTGCGGGCGCGCCCGTCGGCGGAGAAGCCGACCAGCATGCCGGCATGGGTCGAGCCGGTGACGGTGCAGACCACCACGTAGTCGAAGCGCAGGCCCATCTCGGCCTCCTGCCGGCGCACCTCCTCGGCGAAGCCGACATAGCCGAGCCCACCGTACTTGTGCACCGAGGCGCCGGCCGGGATCGCGTAGGGCTTGCCGCCCTCGGCCTCGACCTCGGCGAGCGCACGCTTCCAGCTGTCGCGGATGCCGATGTCGAATCCGTCATCCACGAGCTGCGTCTGCGCACCCATGATCCGCGACAGGAGGATGTTGCCGACCCGGTCGTAGACGGCATCCTCGTGCGGCACCCAGGCTTCCTGGATCAGCCGGCACTTCATGCCGATCTTGGCCGCCACCGCCGCGACCATGCGGGTGTGGTTCGACTGCACGCCGCCGATCGAGACCAGGGTGTCGGCGCCGCTCTTGATCGCGTCCGGCACGATGTATTCGAGCTTGCGCAGCTTGTTGCCGCCATAGGCCAGGCCCGAATTGCAATCCTCGCGCTTGGCGTAGATCTCGACTTCGCCCCCCAGATGGGCCGAGAGCCGCTTGAGCGGCTCGATCGGCGTCGGGCCGAAGGTCAGGGGGTAGCGCTCGAAGTCTTGCAGCATCGGGTCTCTCCGGGTCTTCCGGCCGCCGGGATTGTTTTCCATCCGGCGCGGCCGCCTTCGGGTTACGGCAGAAAACTAACCCGGATCGCCTGAAAGGTGCTCTCGATCTTAGCCTACCGATGGCCGCTTGCTTGCATTGATCGCGGTGAGTGACGAGAATTCGTCCGGAAAATCCCAAAAAGATGAAAGAAACTGCCATGTCCGCAGGGCTCGACCGGATCGACCTCAAAATCCTGCGCCTGCTGCAGGCGGACGGGCGCATGGCCAATGCCGAGATCGCCGAACGCTCGGGCACCAGCGCGGCGACCTGCCATCGCCGGATCCAGCGGCTGTTCACGGACGGCTTCGTGCGGGCGGTCCGGGCGCTGGTCGATCCGGCCCGGGTCGGCCGGGGCACCCTGGTCTTCGTCGGCGTCGTGCTCGACCGCTCGACGCCGGAGAGCTTTTCGGAGTTCGAGGCCGCGGTCCGAGCGATCCCCGTGCTGCTCGACTGCCACCTCGTGGCCGGCGACTTCGACTACATCCTGAAGATCCGCGTCTCCGACATGGCCGACTTCAACCGCCTCCACAGCGCCACGCTGATCGGCCTGCCGGGGGTGCGCCAGACCCGCACCTTCTTCGTGATGAAGGAGGTGATCGACAACGCGCCGCTGGACCTGTGAGGTCGACGCGACCGCATCAGGGCGCTGCCCTGATCACCCGCCAAAGGGCTGAGCCCTTTGGAAACCCATGACGGGCCGCCCTACCCCTCCCCGCGCCGCTCCTTGCGCAGGGCCTCCCAGCGGGCGAGGCGCTCGGCCAGGCGGGTCTCGTAGCCGCGCTCCGTGGGCGCGTAGAGGTGCTGGCGCCCGATGGCGTCGGGCCAGTAATCCTGGCCCGAGAAGGCGTCGGGCTCGTCGTGGTCGTAGCGGTAGCCCTCGCCGTAGCCGATCCGCTTCATCAGCTTGGTCGGCGCGTTGAGGATGGTGCGCGGCGGCGCCAGCGAGCCGGCCTCCTTGGCGAGCCGCGTCGCGGCCTTGTAGGCGGTGTAGACCGCGTTCGATTTCGGCGCGCAGGCCAGGTAGATCGCGGCCTGCGCCAGAGCGAGCTCGCCCTCGGGGCTGCCGAGGAAGTCGAACGCGTCCTTGGCGGCGTTGGCCACCACCAGGGCCTGCGGGTCGGCGAGCCCGATATCCTCCACCGCCATCCGGACCAGCCGGCGGGCGATGAACAGCCGGTCCTCGCCGGCATCGAGCATCCGGCACAGATAGTAGAGCGCCGCGTCCGGATCCGAGCCGCGCACGGTCTTATGCAGGGCCGAGATCAGGTTGTAATGGCCCTCCTGGGCCTTGTCGTAGATCGGCGCCCGCCGTTGCACGATCTCCTGCAACGCCTCGGCGTCGAGGGTCTCCCCCGGGCCGGCCGAGCGCCAGACCTCCTCGGCGAGCGTCAGCGCCGCGCGGCCGTCACCGTCGGCCATGCGGACCAGCACGCCTCGCGCCTCCTCGGTGAGCGGCAGGGCCTGCCCGGTCAGCGCCTCGGCTCGGACCAGCAGCCGCGCGATCGCGCCCGGGTCCAGCGCCCGGAACAGCAGCACCCGGGCCCGCGACAGCAGGGCGGCGTTGAGCTCGAAGGACGGATTCTCCGTGGTGGCGCCCACCAGCGTGACGGTGCCGTCCTCCATCACCGGCAGGAAGGCGTCGAGCTGCGCCCGGTTGAACCGGTGGATCTCGTCGACGAACAGCAGGGTCGCCTGCCCGGTCGCCCGGCGCTTGCGGGCGGCCTCGAACACCTTGCGCAGGTCGGGCACGCCCGAGAAGATCGCCGAGATCTGCTCGAAATGCAGGTCGGTGCCCTGGGCCAGGAGCCGCGCCACCGTGGTCTTGCCGGTGCCGGGCGGCCCCCAGAAGATCAGCGAGCCGAGGCTTTTTCCGCGCAGCAGGCGGGTGAGCGCCCCGCCCTCCCCGGTCAGGTGCTCCTGGCCGACGACCTCAGCCAGGGTTTGGGGGCGTAGCCGGTCCGCGAGCGGGCGACCGGCCTCCGCGACGGGGGCGTGGCCGGAATCCGAGGCCGAAGGGGGCTCGGCGGAGGCGAACAGATCGGACATCGCCGCATGAAGACCGGGTCGATGCGCAGCGGCAAGATTTTTCGGTTCACGCGCGTGCCGGATATCCCCAGGGATCGGCCTGAGGATCTGTGGCGCTCAGCTTGCCCATCCCGATCGGTCGGCGAAAATTCGGGCCAACGCGCAAGATCACCACACGTCGCGCGCTGACCAGGATGCATCAGGAAGCTCAAGGCGCTTGCTCGATCCAGCCGAATCGGCCGAGATTTATGCTGATCTCGGGTGAGCTTTGAAGATGAGGCGCAAACCATCCGTCAGGAAGCGATCGGCAAGCGACGATGTTTCGAAAATCAGCGCCTGCGGATGGACCGAGCTGTCATCGCTCTGGGACAAGGTCGGTGGTCAGCCGAGAAGACGGATCGCGGGGTGGTCCAGCGGGAAGGCTTTCGAACATCTCATCCTCAGAGCCTTCCAACTGAGTGGCGCGGAGATCATCTGGCCTTATGCGGTCAACCTGCACGGCGCGATCGTGGAGCAGATCGACGGGATGGTGCTGCTCGATGGTATCGCGTGCATGGTGGAGGCCAAGGATCAGCAGGCCAACGTGAATGTCGAGCCGTTGGCGAAGCTGAGAAACCAACTGCTGCGTCGGCCGGCCGGCGTCATCGGATGCGTGTTCAGCAGCAGCGGGTTTACCGATCCCGCCGTCACGCTGGCGCACTATATGGCTCCGCATGCCATCCTCTTATGGCAGGGGCCGGAGATCGGCTTCCTGCTGGAACGGCAGGATTTCGCGGATGCCCTACGGCGGAAGTATCGCGTCCTGATGCAGCACGGAAAGCCCGACTTCGATCCGCGGGCGGGAGTTCTGTGATGACCTCGTACATCGTGACGGAAGGGCCGGCCGACGCGATCGTTCTGCGTGCCTTGCTCCACGAAGCCGGTCGAGAAGACATTCGGGTGCTGGAGGCAGGCGGCAAGTCGTCCGCCGTGTCGCTGGGAACATCGCTTGCCCTAAACGACGACAATCGCGTCGCCATCGTCGTCGACGCGGATACGACCGATCCCGACAGGGTTTTGGAGCAGCAGGATATTTTTCAGGATCTTCAGAGGGATACGTCGGGTGACGAGGCCTGTCGGCTCTTCGTTGCCGTGCCCACCCTTGAGGAGGACTTGTTCAAGGACGTGGAGCACTTCTCATCGGTATTCGACTTGAAACTCGGCGGCGAGCGCGTTGAGAACGGTCGCAAGGACTGGGGGAGCGCCTTGAAGAGGCTGCTGCCGAAGCCGCATGCGCGACCTTCGGAACAGGATGCCATCCCGAAGGTCAGGGCGGATGCGGCGGAACAGGTCATCGACCATCGATTGATCAGGGAGCTGATCTCGTTTCTCCCGATGCCCACGGCTCGTCCCGTTCCGTAGGCCGATCCGCTTCGCCGACGCGCCAGGGCCGCCTTGCTGAGAGCCGCATGCCCCCGGATCGCGTCCCTGGACGTGCCGTTGCGCCGTCCGGCTCAGCCGCCGAACACCGAGGTCATGATCTCGCCGTTGCGGTTGATGACGACCTCCCAGGAATTGAGGGTGTTGCGGGTGACCCGATCCAGGTCCTTGGTGGTCGCCACCGGCACGCCGTTGACCGCCACGATGATGTCGGCCTTCGCCAAGCCGAGGCGGCCGGCGATGGAATTCTCGTCCACCGCCTGCACGGCCACGCCCTCGGCCGGAAAATCGACCTGCAGCTCCTCGGCCACCGCCGGCGAGGTGTTGACCAGGGTCGCCCCCTGGAACGGCGAGCGGGTCTTCACCTTGAGCACGTCGCGCGGGCGCGTCTCCGGGGCGGGGGCGAGCTTGACCGTCACCGTCTGGCGGTTCGTGCCGCGCAGGATCCCGAACCGGGTCTGGCCCTGGACGCCCTTGAGCGCGAAGCGGTAGCCGAACGCCTCCGGGTCGGCCACCTCCTGGTTGTCCACGGTGAGGATCAGGTCGCCGCGCTTCAGCCCGGCCTCGTCCGCTGGGCTCTTGGGCTGCAGGCTCGCCACCAGCACGCCGGTCGGATGGTCGAGGCCCATGCTGTCGGCGATGTCGGGGGTCACGTTCTGGATGCGCGCCCCGAGCCAGGGCCGGCGCACCACGCTCGCCCCCTCGCGGGCCGCGTCGACCACCGCCTTGACCATGCCCACGGGAATCGCGAAGCCGATGCCGTGGCTGCCGCCGGATTGCGAGTAGATCGCCGTGTTGATGCCGACCAGCTGGCCGCGCAGATCGACGAGCGCACCGCCGGAATTGCCCGGATTGATCGCCGCGTCGGTCTGGATGAAATACTGATAGTCCGCCGAGCCGACCTGGGTGCGCGCCAGGGCCGAGACGATGCCCTGGGTCACGGTCTGGCCGACGCCGAACGGGTTGCCGATCGCCATCACGAAGTCGCCGACCTCGAGGGCGTCGGCATCGCCGAACGGCATCGGCACCAGGCCCTTCGGGGCCTCCTTGAGCTTGAGCACCGCCAGGTCGGTGCGGGTGTCGCGCATCACGATCGTCGCCTCGAATTCCCGGCGGTCGGAGAACGCGATGCGCACCTCGTTCATGTTGTCGATGACGTGGTTGTTGGTGATCACGAGCCCGTCGGCATCGACCAGCACGCCGGAGCCGAGCGACCGTTGCGCCCGGTCGCCCCGGGGGCCGCGTCCGCCCTCCGGCTCGCCGAAGAAGCGGCGCATGAATTCTTCCATGGCGCTGGCGCGTGCGGTGGAGCGCTTCTCGACATGCGAGGCGTAGACGTTGACCACCGAGGGCGCGGCCCGCTTCACCACCGGGGCGAAGGAGAGCTGGATGTCGGTCCGGCTCAGGGGGACCGTCTTGGCGGTCCCCTCCTTCGGGGCAGCCGGGGCCTCCGTGCGGGCCATCTGCGCTCCGGCGGGGCCGGCGGCCAGCAGGGTTGCGACGAGGGCGGGCAGGACGAGGCGGGTCAGCATGCAGGGCTCCGGCGGCAGGTCGGCACGCCCTCCGATCGGCGGCGCGCCGTGCGGCCTTACGCTATCGGAGCCGATTGCGGCAGGCCCACGACACCGTCGCCGCAAGCCTGCGCACCTTGACCGGTCAGGCGTCTTCCTTGCGGCGTGCGCCGCGCTTCTTGGCGGGCTGTGGTGCAGGCTCCGGCTCGGGAGCCGGCGGCGCGGCGGATTTCCGCCGCTGCTGGCCGAGACCGAGGGAGCGGGCGAGCTGCGAGCGCTGCTCGGAGTAGCTCTGGGCGGTCATCGGGTAGTCGGGTTCGAGGCCCCACTTGGCGCGATAGGCCTCTGGAGTCAGGCCACGCAGGGTCAGGTGGCGGCGCAGGGTCTTGTAGGGCTTGCCGTCCTCGAACGAGATCAGGAAATCGGGCGTCACGGAACGCCGGATCGCCTGCGCGGTCGGCTTATCGGGGGCCGCGGCGGTTGTGCCGCCGGCGCAGACGCCCTGGATCGCGCCGTGGATGTCGTTGAGGAGCTTCGGCAGATCCGCGCTCTGCACGTGGTTGTTGCTCACATAGGCCGAGACGATCTCGGATGCGAGCGCGACGAAGCGGCTCTTATCACCATCGGGTCGAGTCATGTCGTGTACGCCGCCTTCTTGTCAGGTCGTAACTGGCCAGAACGCAAGCACAACGTCGCGATCCCGCGGGTCGATACAATCGCTTTTCGATGACCCGTCAAGTCTTAAAATCGATGTCGCGATATACAATGGGAAACAATGCAAGAACAGGTATATTCCAGGGTCAACCTCAAGGAAAAAGATCAGCTGCAATCCCGACTGTGCGCAATCGATCTTGATGCGTCCCGCAAGCAGCCGAGCCATTCCCGGCCATGACATGCGACCTCCGGACAACAAGCATGGAATGAAGATTTCTCTCGAATGAAATCAATATTTGCATCTGGGATTGTGACGCGAAGGCCGAACGCCGATACGCCACGGGACACGACCCGGTCGGCTACAGGAAGCGTCTTCGCGCAACCCCAGCGTGCCCAGCGTTCGATGCGGAGAGCGGTATGGCGGCCACGGGCCCTTTTCGACCCCGACCGCCTTGCCTCAGCCCGACAAGGGCACAGCACGGAGGCCAACCACGCGACGGATCCGTAGCGTTGGCTCCGCTCCAAACACGAAAAACCCGGTCCGCGCGAGCGCCTTGACCTCGCGGCCGAAGCCGGCGGCGCGGGTGTTCTCGTACATCCCGGCGATGTCCTTGCCGGGCACGCGCAGGCCGTAGCGGACGCCGTCGTAGCGGGCGAGGTTCGAGGACGCCTCGGCCGGGGCGACGATGTAGTA
>NZ_JAKSYK010000029.1:0-848 GCF_022829425.1 Methylobacterium sp. J-072
CGCCTTGCAGCACTGCGTCAGGAGCAGCAGGCGGCCGAGCAGAAGACAGGCGAGGCGACCAAGGAACAACAGACGCAGACACAGCGCCTCAGCGATCTGCAGGGACAGATCCAGCAAGGCGAGCAGAAAATCGTGCCGCTGCGTGAGGCGGCGGACAAGGCGGATCAGGCCGCCAAGGCTCGTACCCAGGATCTTGCGGATGTCGGCGCCCGGCTGGAGGAAGCTCGCAAGCAGGAGGCGAAGCTGCGCCAAGACCTCGCGGCGTTAACACAGGAGAGCGCCGCGAAATCAGATCAACTCGCTCAGGCCGAGCAAAACCAGCAGACGGCCCGCGAGGGGGCAGCAACCGCGCAGAAGGCGCTCTCCGACGCGAAGGTCGAGACCGAGAAGACGTCCAAGCAGCGTGCCGACTTGGAGCAGGCGACTAGCAGCTTGAGCGCGAGCAAGGACAAGCTGACGGCCGACGTCGATCGCACCAGCCAGCAACTCCAGCAAGTGAAGGACGGGCTCACCTCCGCGCAGAAGGATGTCGCCACCGTTCAGGCCGACCGGGATCGTATCACTACCGAGCGCGATCAGACCGAAGCAGCCGTCAGGAAGCTACAGGAGAGCCGAGACGGCCTGAATGCCGCCGTCGAGGCTTTGCAGAAGCGGCAGACCGACGCGCAAGCACAACTTGCGTCTCTGACCGAGAGCCTAGCTAATCGAAATAAAGAGCTATCCGACTTGGACGAGAAGCTGAAAGCGGCGCGACAGGAACTGGCAGGCGTGCAGGGTGGCCTCGCTGATGCCCGAAAGCAGCTCTCCGAGCAGCCTGCACCGGCAGTGCCAGTGCAACCTTCAGGTGC
>NZ_JAKSYK010000054.1:0-65733 GCF_022829425.1 Methylobacterium sp. J-072
CCCGCAGAGGGGGGAGGGAGAGCGCACCTGCCCTTCCGGACCAGGATCTGCCGGTACCGGCATGGCACCAAAGGGAGATGTGTGAACGTCGTAGCCCGCACGGGAGAGGGGGTGCGTCGCGGTCTGGGAGAGGTGTTGCGCCTTATAATCCCTATCGCCAGTCCGGGTGCCGGTAAGGGTTTCGTAAACAAACGTCCTTAACGAACGCTTGCAGAGATACCCTGCAGGCGGAGTTGGGGGCGATGACGAAGAGTGATGCCAAGCCGGCCCTCTCTCCCGAGGAATTGCTCAAGGCCGTCGTGGCCGGCAAGGCGGAGCCGAAGCCCGAGCTCGTCGCCGCGCCGGCGGCGCCGCGCTTCGCGATGCCGTCGCTCGCCGGGATCGACCTGCGGCGCTACGCGATTCCCGGTGCCGCCCTCGCGGTCGGGCTCGTGCTCGGCGCGGGCGTCGCCGCCCGTTCCGGATCCGGTGGCGTGCCGAACGATGCCGTCGTGGCGCTGAGCACCACCGTCGATGCCGGACGGACCGAGACCGCCCGGCTCGGCGCCGATATCGCACAGCTCCACCAAGTGCTGGCCGACCTGCGCGCCGCCACCGACATCGCCCGCAAGGAGGCCAGCAGCCGCAGCAGCGCGCTGGGCGAACGCCTGGCGCAGCTCGACAAGAACCTGAACGCCAAGACCGCCGCCCTGGGCGAGCGCCTCGAACAGGGTGAGCGCGAGCAGAGCGGCCGGATCGCCAACCTCGCCACCCAGATCGAGCGCCGCGCTGCCGCGGCACCGGTCGCAAAAGCCGAGCCGACCCAGACCGGAAGCCTCGCCGAGACGCGCGGCGTCGACGCGAAGGTCAGCGACGCGAAGGCTGCCGATCTGAAGAATGCAGAGGCGAAGGCCGCGGACGCGAAGCCGAAGCCCGTCGCGGCGGACAAGCCGCCGGTGATCGACGGCTGGGCGGTCCGCGATGTCTATGACGGCGCTGCGATCCTGGAGAACCGGCGGCGGCGCATCGTCGAGGTCGGGCCGGGCGACGTGCTGCCGGGCGTGGGCCGCGTCGAGGGCGTCGAGCGCCGCGGCCGCGAATGGGTCGTGGTCACGCGCCAGGGCCTCGTGACGCCCCAGCCCTGGTAGCGACAGGAGGGCTCAGCGCCCGTGGAAGGTGGCCGCGGCGAGTTCGTCGTTCGCGGTCGGGAAGCGCGGCTCGATCGTCAACGGATCGGCCAGAGCCGCAGCGCGCTCGGCCCGGCGGCGACCGTGGCGCAGGGCGCGGGTCTGGGCGGCACGGGTCGGGTGCAGAATTGCGGCGAGGAGCGCTTGGCCCTCAAACGCACTGTCCAGATTCTTGGCTTCGAAGACGGGCATGGCCGGCCTGCTTGAGTACGAACCGGTCATCCGCCGATGGCGCCGACCCGGATCGCATCCCGAATAACGGGGATCGCGGGGACGGGTTCCGCCAAGCTTTCGCGGCGAAACCACATTTTTACGATCGATCAGGTGCAGCCCGAAAACAGTGCGGCGGCACACGTGCCGCCAGCCCGAAATGCGTCCCGGAACGTGGTTCCGACCGTTCGGGACGCTGATCTCGTCAGACGAACTGGTTGAGGCCCGGGATCGAGCCAATGATCGGCCCCATCGCATCCTCGCCGACCTTCTCGCGGCCGAAGGCGAACAGCTCCTGACCGAGCGGCTGCATCTGGCCCATGGGCACGCCCGCCGCCATCAGCTTCTGGCCGAGCGCCATGACGCCGCCGCCGCCCATCATGCCGCCGAGCATGCCCATCAGGCCGCCGCCGCCGCTTTCGCCGGCATTCGATTCGGCCACGAGCGCCTCGGAGCCCGGCAGGGCGGCCAGGAGCTGATTGACCTCGGTCTCGGGACCCTCCTTCTGCAGGAAGGCCAGGATGTGCCCGATGGCCGTCTGTGCCGTCGCGGCGTCGAGCCCGGTGCGGGCGGTGACGCGGGCGAGCAGTTCTTCCATGGCGCTGATCTCTTTGACGCTGATCTCTTCGGAACGTTTCCAGACGTCCTTCGACTCTGAGGCGCCGGAAATCAAGCGCGGGTCCCGACTTCCCCGGGGAACAGGGCGGCCGAGTCGCCAGCAGGGGCCGGCCGGCGCAAGCGCAGGTTCGACCTTGCGTCGCGCGGCGCGCCGTGGCCTCGTAGGCGGCGAAGCAGGACGGGTTTAAGGTCTGGTCCCCGGACGCTCCGGTACGGCGATTCACGCCGCCATCGCGGGGTCTCTCCGGCCGATCGACCGCAGGCACATTTGGGAGATACGGGTGAGCGATCTCAAGACCCTTCGCAGCCTGTCCGGGCTAAGCCCGGAGCCCGCCAGCCTGAAGAAGGCCGCGCTCATCCTTATCGACATCCAGAACACCTATCGCGACGGGGTGCTGCGCCTGGCCGGCGTGGAGCCGGCGGTCGCGCAGGCCAAGATCCTGCTGCGACGGGCGCGGGAGGCCGAGACGCCGGTGTTCCATATCCGGCACAATGCCGGGCCGGGTTCGCCCTTCGACATCACGGCGGCGAGCGGGCAGATCTCCGAGGAGGTCGCGCCGCAGGACGGCGAGGCGGTGATCACAAAAGCCTTCCCCAGCGCCTTCGTGGGCACGGACCTGGAGGAGCAGCTCAAGCGGGCCGGGGTCACCGACCTGATCTTGGCCGGCTTCATGACCCATATGTGCGTCAACTCGACGGCCCGTTCCGCCTTCAACCTCGGCTTCCAGCCGACCGTGGTCGCCTCCACCACCGCGACACGGGATCTCCCGGCGCCGGACGGCTCGGTGGTGCCGGCGGCCCAGCTCCAGGCGGCCAGCCTCGCGGCTCTGAGCGACCTGTTCGCTGTCGTCGCGCGGGATGTCGACGCCGTTCGGCACTAGGGTGCCGGCCGACGTTTTAGCTTCGGCGCGCGAACGTATCCCCTCGCCCCGCTTGCGGGGAGAGGGCCGCGACGACCTCGTCGTCGGCGCGGCGAGGCGGCAGCCGAGGGTGAGGGGGCGGCTCAGGAGACGCGCCCCGTTCTGAGCCGCCCCCTCACCGCCGCTCCGGCTTCGCCTGCGCTTCCCACACGGACGACGAGGTCCGTGGGGCCTCTCCCCGCAAGCGGGGCGAGGGGAACCCGCGCATTGTTTCGCGAAGTGTGCATCGCACCATGGATCGGCGGAACATCACCGGTGGCGCAGCGGTTCGGATCCGAAAATGCGGAGTGCCGAACCATGCGCATCGAGAACGTCGCCGATCTCATCGCCGAGACCCTTCAGGCAGCGGGCGTCGCCCGCGTCTATGGGGTGGTCGGCGACAGCCTGAACGGGATCACCGAGGCCCTGCGCGCCCGGGGGCGGATCGATTGGATCCACACCCGCCACGAGGAGGCGGCGGCCTTCGCGGCGAGCGCCGAGGCGCAGGTCACCGGCAAGCTTGCGGTCTGCGCCGGCTCCTGCGGCCCCGGCAATCTGCACCTGATCAACGGCCTCTACGACGCGCATCGCAGCCGGACCCCGGTCCTGGCCATTGCCGCGCAGATCCCCTCGGCCGAGATCGGTTCGGGCTATTTCCAGGAAACCCGGCCGACCGAGCTGTTCCGCGAATGCAGCCATTACTGCGAGCTGATCTCCGACCCGTCGCAGATGCCGTTCGTGCTGGAGAACGCGATCCGCGCCGCCGTGGGGGAGGGGGGCGTCGCCGTCATCGTCATCCCGGGCGACGTGGCGCTGCGTGATGCGCCCAAGCGCGCGCTCGCCCCCCATGCGGGACTGATCCCGGCCAAGCCCGTGGTGCGGCCGGCCGATTCGGAGCTCGACGCCCTGGCGGCCCTGCTCAATGCCGGCAAGCGCGTGACCCTGCTCTGCGGGCGCGGCTGCGCCGGCGCGCATTCCGAGCTGCTCCAGCTCGCCGAGGCGCTGAAGAGCCCGATCGTCCACGCGCTCGGCGGCAAGGAATATGTCGAGTTCGACAATCCCTACGATGTCGGCATGACCGGCCTGATCGGCTACGCGTCCGGCTACGCCGCCATGATGGCCTGCGACACCCTGCTGATGCTGGGCACGGGCTTTCCCTACAAGCAGTTCTACCCGCAGGACGCCAAGATCGCCCAGGTCGACCTCCGCCCGTCCGAGCTCGGTCGCCGCTGCCGGATCGAGCACGGACTGGTCGGCGATGTCGGCGCGACGATCCGGGCGCTGCTGCCCCGGCTCAAGCCCAAGGCCGACCGGTCCTTCCTGGACGCCAGCCTGAAACACTACGCCAAGGCCCGGGCCGGCCTCGACGAACTCGCCACCGGCAAGCCTGGCGGCCCGCTGCATCCGCAATATCTCGCCAAGACGATCAGCGAGTCGGCCGCGGACGACGCAATCTTCACCGCCGATGTCGGCACGCCGACCATCTGGGCGGCCCGCTACCTCGCGATGAACGGCAAAAGGCGTCTGCTCGGCTCCTGGGTCCACGGTTCGATGGCCAACGCCCTGTCGCAGGGCATCGGCGCCCAGGCCGCGGAGCCGAACCGGCAGGTCGTCGCGCTCTGCGGCGATGGCGGCTTCGCCATGCTGATGGGCGACTTCCTGACGCTCCGCCAGCACCGCCTGCCGCTGAAGGTCGTGGTGTTCAACAACGGCACCCTCGGCTTCGTCGAGCTGGAGATGAAGGCGGCGGGCTATCTCGAGACCGGTGTCGCCCTCGACAATCCGGACTTCGCCGCGATGTCCCGGGCCGCCGGCATCTTTGCGATTCGGGTCGAGGACCCGGCCGAGCTGCCCGGCGCCATGCGCGAGTTCCTGGCCTTCGACGGCCCCTCGCTCCTCGACGTCCGCACCGCCCGCAACGAGCTGTCGATGCCGCCCAAGATCGACGGGCAGCAGGTGAAGGGCTTCAGCCTCTACGTGCTGCGGGCCGTGATGGATGGGCGCGGTGACGCAGTTCTCGACCTCGCCAAAACCAACCTCATCCGGTAGACCTGCCTGGGTAATCTAGACCCGTTCCAGTGCAACGGCGCGGGCGATCCAGGGAGGTTCCGGACCATGCGGGTCGGCCTGTTCGTGCCGTGCTACGTCGACGCCTTCGAGCCGGAAGTCGGGATCGCCACGCTGGAACTGCTGGAGCGGGTCGGCTGTACGGTCGAGTACCCGTTCGACCAGACCTGCTGCGGCCAGCCCATGGCCAATACCGGCTGCCACGCCGAGGCCGCCGCCACCGAAGCCCTGTTCGTCAAGAACTTTTCGGATTTCGACTACGTGGTGGCGCCCTCAGGCTCCTGCGTACACCAGGTGCGCGAGCACCTGACCGCGATTCCGCAGACGGACGAGGTCAAGAAGGTCCGGGCCAGCACCTATGAGCTGGTCGAGTTCCTGCACGACGTTCTCAAGATCGAGGCGCTGCCCTGGGCCGAGTTCCCGCACAAGGTGGCGTAT
Organism: Methylobacterium sp. J-072; assembly: GCF_022829425.1. Taxonomy (NCBI): domain Bacteria; kingdom Pseudomonadati; phylum Pseudomonadota; class Alphaproteobacteria; order Hyphomicrobiales; family Methylobacteriaceae; genus Methylobacterium; species Methylobacterium sp. J-072. The sequence goes on from NZ_JAKSYK010000054.1 coordinate 5,399, forward strand.
CACGGCAATTGCAACGCGCTGCGCGGCATCCACCACGCCCGGCCCTCCGAGATCGTGAAGCCGTATTTTTCAAAACCCCTCGACCTGCTCCGCCTGGTGAAGGGCGTCGAGTTGGTGGACCTCGCCCGGCCGGACGAGTGCTGCGGCTTCGGCGGGACCTTCTCGGTGTTCGAGCCCGCGGTCTCGGCCAAGATGGGCTACGACAAGGTCGCCGATCAGAACCGGGCCGGGGCGCAATACGTGGTCTCGGCGGATTCCTCGTGCCTGATGCACCAGAAGGGCTGCGCCGAGCGCCTCGGCCTGCCGCTCCGGTACATCCACATCGCGCAAGTGCTGAACGGAGCCGCCGCATGAGCGTCGAGGATCTGAACCCGCGCGCCCGCGAGGGCATCATCCACCCCGAGGTCCGCGCCGCCGACGACGAGAGCGAGCGCGGCCAGGATGGCGGCCGCCTCCAGCACGCCGAGGCCGCGACCAAGCCGATCCGCGCCCCGAAGGTCCGGGAGGCCCAGCCCCGGGGCGCCAAGATCCGCGGCGACCGGCCGATCGACCAGGCCGAAGCCGCCGAGCGCTTCCTCGCCGCGCCGCTACACCAGGCCGCCCATGACGAGCGCCTGTGGGACCTGCGCAAGAAGCGCGACGCGTCCGCCCACGGCATCCCGGAATGGGAAGAGCTGCGCGAGCTGGCCTCCGCCATCAAGGCGCACACGCTCACCCATCTCGATCAGTATCTCGAGCAGTTCGAAGCCGCCGCGAAGGCCAACGGCGTGCAGGTCCACTGGGCCGCGGACGGCGCCGACCACAACCGCATCGTCCTGGAGATTCTGCGCAGCCGCGGTGCCAAGACCCTGGTGAAGTCGAAGTCGATGCTCACCGAGGAATGCGGTTTCCGCCACCACATGGCGGCCAACGGCATCGAGATCATCGAGACCGATCTCGGCGAGCGCATCCAGCAGCTCGACAATGAGGAGCCGAGCCACATCGTGGCCCCGGCGGTCCACAAGACCCGCATGGATGTGGCCGAAGTCTTCGCCAAAACGCTCGGCACCGACCCTGACAACGACGACGCCCATTACCTCGCCGAGAGCCAGCGCGAGACCACCCGGCCCTACATCCTGAAGGCCGATGCCGGCATGACCGGCTGCAACTTCGCCATCGCGGAGACCGGCACCGTCGTCACCTGCACCAACGAGGGCAATGCCGACCTCTCCGGCAATGTCCCCCCGTTGCAGATCCATTCGATCGGCATCGAGAAGATCATCCCCAAGGTCGAGCATCTCGGGGTGTACATCCGGCTGCTGTCGCGCTCGGCTTTGGGCTCGCCGATCACCCAGTACACCTCGCATTTCCGCGGCCCCCGTGCGGGCACCGAGATGCACATGGTGCTGGTCGATAACGGCCGCTCGGCCCGGCTCGGGCTGGAGGAATTCTGGACCTCGCTCAAATGCATCCGCTGCGGCGCCTGCATGAACACCTGCCCAGTCTACCGGCGCTCGGGCGGGCTCTCCTACGGGGCGACCTATTCCGGGCCGATCGGGCTGATCATCGATCCGACCTTCAACAAGCGGAAATACTCGACCCTGCCGTTCTCCTCGACGATGAACGGCTCCTGCACCAACGTCTGCCCGGTGAAGATCAACATCCACGAGCAGATTTTTGCCTGGCGCAGGGTCCTGGTCGAGGAGCACCACATTCCGGCGCTCAAGCAGGGGATGATGAAGGCCGCGGGCGCGGTCCTGTCCCGGCCGGCCGCCTACCGGGCGGCGATCGGGGCCGCGGATTCGGCTCTGAAGGTCCTGCCGCGCTTCGCGGTCTACAACCCGCTCAACACCTGGGGAAAGAAGCGCGAGATGCCCGACGCACCGCGCCAGACCTTCCACGCCTGGTACAAGCAGAATCGCATGCAAAAGCCGGCCAAGGACGCGGCCCCGAAGGACACCGCCCGATGAGTGCGCGCGCGGGCATCCTGGCGGCGCTCAAGACCAACCGTCCGGCGGGCGATTACCCGCTGCCGGACGTGCCGACCTTCGTGCCGCTGGTCGGCGACGATCTCGTCGAGGAGTTCGGCGAGCGGCTGAAGCGCATGGGCGGCCGCATCGAAGACGGCCGCACCGGCGAGCCCCTGGCCGGCGTCCAGGAGCGGCTGGCCGAGGCCAAGGTGATCGCCTCCGCGGTCCCGGAGATTGCGGGCAACCGCGACCTGCGGGCAGTGCGCTATCCGCAGGAGGTCGAGGATGTCGACGTTGCGGTGGTGCGCGCGGTGTTCGGCATCGCCGAGACCGGATCGGTGCTGTTCACCGAAGGCGAGCTGATCGTGAACGCGGTCGCCTATCTCGCCCAACACCTGATCGTGCTGCTCGATCCCGCCGACATTTTGCCGAACGTGCAGGCGGCCTACAAGCGACCCGAGTTCGGCTGCTCGGCCTACGCGGTGCTGCATACCGGCCCCTCGGCCACGGCCGATATCGAGGGCGTGCTGATCCACGGGGCGCAGGGCGTGCGCTCGCTGACTGTTCTGCTCATGCCGCGCTGACCGGGAACCGCGATCGGGCGCGCCGCTTGCTTGGGCAGCGATCATCTCGTCGCCCGGCAAGGAGATCCGATGCGTTATACCCTCGGTTGCAGCCTGTCCTATAATATACTCTCGGACACGACCTTCATCTTCAACCTTGAGGTCGCCAAGCTGAGGAGCGTCGAGATCCTCAGCGAGAGCCTGGTGCTCACGCCAAACCTGAAGCGCGACCTGTACACCACGCCTGACCTGCTCAACCGCTATCTCGGCGTCAACGTGCCGATGGGCCAGTTCGCCCTGGAGTATAATGCGGAGGTCGATCTGACCGTCCACCGGGCCGACCCGGCGACGATCAACGAGACGCCGATCGGGGTGCTTCCCCTCGACATCCTGCCGTTCCTTCTGCCGAGCCGGTTCGTCTCCTCCGACCGGCTGACGCCCTTCGCGCAGGCCGAGTTCGGGGCGCTGCCCAAGGGCCACAGCCGCGTGAACGAGATCTGCAACTGGATCCACGATCACATCACCTACCAGCCCGGCACCAGCGACGGCGAGACCACGGCCGACGAGTCGCTGCTGAAGCGAGCCGGCGTCTGCCGCGACTTCGCGCATATCGGCACCGCCTTCTGCCGGGCACTCGGCATCCCGGCCCGGTTCGTGAGCTGCTACGCCCACGGCCTCGTGCCGAGCGATTTCCACGCGGTGTTCGAGGCCTATCTCGACGGGCGCTGGTGGCTGTTCGACGCCACCCGCCAGGCGGATCTCGACGGGCTGGTCCGGATCGGCGTCGGCCGCGATGCCGCCGAGATCGCCTTCTCGACGCCGTTCGGCAACATGCAGCCGGTCAACCAGCAGGTCCGGATCCAGCGCTCGGACGGGCAGGGCAGCCCGATGCCCCGCACGGTCGACGCGATCTCCACCGAGGTCCCGGCGCCGAACGCCGGTGCCGCCTGACCGGACAGCCGCACCGGATCACGCTATCCTGTGATCCTCGGAAGCAAGGACGGGGTGAAACCGCATGGCCTACCGCCACGTCGTCGGCCCGCGCACCCACGTCTTCGCCGATCTCGCCACCCTGATGGCCAAGGCGACGCCGGTGCGCTCCGGCGACCGGCTCGCCGGCATCGCGGCCGAATCCGCCGAGGAGAACGCGGCGGCGCGCTGGTGCCTCGCCGAGGTGCCGCTTTCCGAGATCCTGGCCCGGCCGCTGATCCCCTACGAGCAGGACGACGTCACCCGGCTGATCCTCGACACGCACGATGCCGCCGCGTTCAAAGAAATCGCCCCTCTGACGGTCGGCGATTTCCGCGAGTTTCTGCTGACCGCCACCCCGGAGGTGCTCACCCGGATCGCCCCCGGCGTCACGCCGGAGATCGCCGCGGCCGTCTCAAAAATCATGCGCAATCAGGACCTGATCTCGGTGGCCCGCAAGGTCCGCGTGGTCACCCGCTTCCGCAACACGATCGGGCTGCCCGGTACTCTGGCGGTGCGGTTGCAGCCGAACCACCCCACCGACGATCCGAAGGGCATCACCGCGGCGATCCTCGATGGCCTCACCCTCGGCTGCGGCGACGCGGTGATCGGCATCAACCCGGCTTCCGATTCTGTCCAGGCGCTCGGCGACCTGCTCCAGCTCCTCGACGGGCTGATCCAGAAGCACGCCATTCCCACGCAGGCCTGCGTGCTCACCCACGTCACCACCACACTCGCCGCCATGGAGCGTGGGCTGCCCGTCGACCTCGTGTTCCAGTCGATTGCCGGCACCGAAAAGGCGAATGCCGGTTTCGGGGTAACCCTCTCTTTGCTCAAGGAAGCCCACGAGGCGGCGCTGGCGCTCAAGCGCGGCCCCCTCGGCGACAACTGCATGTATTTCGAGACCGGCCAGGGCTCGGCGCTGTCGGCGGATGCCCATCACGGCATCGACCAGCAGACCTTGGAGGCCCGCGCCTACGCGGTCGCCAGGCCGTTCCGGCCGCTCCTCGTCAACACCGTCGTCGGCTTCATCGGGCCCGAATACCTCTACGACGGCAAGGAGATCATCCGGGCCGGGCTGGAGGACCATTTCTGCGGCAAGCTGATGGGCGTGCCGCTGGGCGTCGACGTTTGCTACACCAACCACGCCGAGGCCGATCAGGACGACATGGACACGCTGCTGACGCTGCTCGGCGCGGCCGGCTGCACCTACATCATGGGCGTCCCGGGGGCCGACGACGTGATGCTCAATTACCAATCCACGTCGTTCCACGATTCGCTCTACCTGCGCGAGGTTTTGGGCTTGAAGCGCGCCCCCGAATTCGAGGCCTGGCTGCACGGCATCGGCCTGACCGACGCGGCCGGGGCGCTGCTGCCGGGATCGGGTGCGCCGCTTCTGACCGCGGCGCCGGACCTCGCCGCGTGAGCGACCCCGGGGAGATCTGGGCGCGGCTCGCCGGGCTGACGCCGGCCCGGATCGGGCTCGGCCGCGCCGGCAGCGGCCTGCCGACCCGGGAGGTGCTGCGCTTCGGCCTCGACCACGCCCAGGCCCGGGACGCTGTGCACGCGCCGATGGATGCGGAGGCGCTGGCCGGCGCCATCGCGGAACTCGGCCTCACCACGATCCCGGTGGCCTCCCAGGCCCCCGACCGGGCGACCTACCTGCGCCGCCCTGATCTCGGCCGCCGCCTCGACCCGGAAGATTTTTTGAGACTCCAGGCCGCGGCCGAGGCCACCGATCTCGCCTTAGTGGTGGCCGACGGGCTCTCGGCCCGGGCGGTGCATGAGAACGCGGCGCCGCTGCTGAAGGCGTTCAAGCCCCTGGCGGAGCAATCCGGCTGGCGGCTCGCCCCCGTGGTGATCGCCAGTCAGGCCCGCGTGGCGCTCGGCGACGCGATCGGCGAGGCCCTGAAGGCTCGGGCGGTGGCGGTGCTGATCGGCGAGCGGCCCGGCCTGTCCTCACCGGACAGCCTCGGCATCTACCTGACCTTCGGGCCGCAGGTCGGCCGCTCGGATGCGGAGCGCAATTGCATCTCGAACGTGCGAACGGCCGGCCTCACCCACGAGAAGGCGGCGTTCAAGCTGCACTGGCTGCTCGCCCGCGCGTTGACCCTAGGCCTCAGCGGCGTGACGCTGAAGGACGAGAGTGACCGCGCGCTGGAAACCGGTGGTGCGTCGGCCGCTTTGCCGGAGCCGGGCGGCGGCTGAACGGGGGCACGTGTTTCGTGCTCTGTGCCGAACGGAGTATCGGCTCAGTCATGCGGATAGCAGTTTAAGGCCCATGTCTGCGGTCCGGAGATTGTCATCGACACCCGATCCATCACCCCCGTCATCCCGGGGCCGCGAAGCGGAGCCCGGGATCCAGAAACGCAAGCAATTCAGTACCTTGCACCGTCGGCGTCTCTGGATTCCGGGTTCGCCTGCGCTGTCTCAGAATGAAAACGGAGCGTTCTGAGCGGCAGGGCTCCAACGATACCGCTCGTCCCTGAGCCTTAGAACCCGTGTCGATTAAGCCTAATCGGCCCGGTCATGCGGCCGAACGATTATCCTTAACCTAATCTCGCGCCGGCAATCGACCCCAAGCGTGGCTGTGGCGGGGTCGCAACACCGTAAAACGATCCCGGGTCTGCCCCGAGACCTGCCCGCAAACGCCGCGATCCCGCCATAGTCCGAGCCCACCTCAACATCCGCGGTAAACGGCAAGTTCGACAACGATTTACCGTTTCGAAACGAGGATTTCCCGAGCACGCGGACGGCCCTCACGGCGCATCGCGAACGGCGACGCGCCGCGGTCTCCTGCACCCTCGGGACTGGCGGCGCGAAGGCTTGGTTCGGGTTGATGGACACGCGTTTGAACGACAAGTCGAAGCTGCCCAGCCGTCACGTCACGGAGGGGCCGGATCGCGCCCCGCATCGCTCGTATCTCTACGCGATGGGCCTGACCCGGGAGCAGATCCACCAGCCGCTGGTGGGCGTCGCCTCCTGCTGGAACGAAGCCGCGCCCTGCAACATCTCGCTGATGCGCCAGGCGCAGGCTGTGAAGAAGGGCGTCGCGGCAGCCCACGGCACCCCGCGCGAGTTCTGCACCATCACGGTCACCGACGGCATCGCCATGGGCCATGGCGGCATGCGCGCCTCGCTGCCGTCGCGTGAGGTCATCGCCGACTCGGTCGAGCTGACCATGCGCGGCCACGCCTACGACGCCCTGGTCGGGCTGGCCGGCTGCGACAAGTCGCTGCCCGGCATGATGATGGCGATGGTCCGCCTCAACGTCCCGTCGATCTTCATCTACGGCGGCTCGATCCTGCCGGGCTCGTTCCGCGGCAAGCCGGTCACCGTCCAGGACCTGTTCGAGGCGGTCGGCAAGGTCGCGGTCGGCGACATGAGCCTGGAAGACCTCGACGAGCTCGAGCAGGTCGCCTGCCCGTCGGCCGGCGCCTGCGGCGCGCAGTTCACCGCCAACACCATGGCGACCGTTTCCGAGGCGATCGGCCTCGCGCTGCCCTACTCGGCCGGCGCCCCCGCGCCCTACGAGATCCGGGACAAGTTCTGCGCCACCGCCGGCGAGAAGGTGATGGAGCTGCTGGCCAAGCAGATCCGTCCGCGCGACATCGTCACCCGCAAGGCGCTCGAGAACGCCGCCACCGTGGTGGCCGCCTCCGGCGGCTCGACCAACGCGGCCCTGCACCTGCCGGCGATCGCCCATGAATGCGGCATCGAGTTCACGCTGTTCGACGTCGCCGAGATCTTCCGCCGCACGCCGTACATCGCCGATCTCAAGCCCGGCGGGCGCTACGTCGCCAAGGACATGTTCGAGGTCGGCGGCATCCCGCTTCTGATGAAGACCCTGCTCGACCACGGCTTCATGCACGGCGACTGCCTGACGGTCACCGGCCGCACCATTGCGGAGAACATGGAACGGGTGACCTGGAACCCGGACCAGGACGTGGTCTACCCGGCCAACCGCCCGATCACCCCGACTGGCGGCGTCGTCGGCCTCAAGGGCAACCTCGCCCCCGAGGGCGCGATCGTGAAGGTCGCCGGCATGCCGACCGAGAAACAGGTCTTCACCGGCCCGGCCCGGGTGTTCGACGGCGAGGAGGCCTGCTTCGAGGCGGTGCAGTCGCGGACCTACAAGGAAGGCGACGTGCTCGTGATCCGCTACGAGGGTCCGCGCGGCGGCCCCGGCATGCGCGAGATGCTGTCGACTACCGCGGCCCTCTACGGCCAGGGCATGGGCGACAAGGTCGCGCTGATCACGGACGGGCGCTTCTCCGGCGCGACCCGCGGCTTCTGCGTCGGCCATGTCGGCCCCGAGGCGGCGGTGGGCGGCCCGATCGGCCTGCTCCGCGACGGCGACATCATCACCCTGGACGCGATCCAGGGCACGCTCAACGTCGCCCTGTCGGACGAGGAGTTGGCCGAGCGCCGCAAGGCGTGGGCGCCCCGGACCAACACCGCAACCTCCGGCTACCTGTGGAAATACGCGCAGGGCGTCGGCCCGGCGCTGTACGGCGCCGTGACCCATCCGGGCGGCGCCAAGGAGATGGAGAGCTATGCGGACGTCTAGGACTGACCTCAGCCGGCGCAGGGCGCCGGCCGGGGCCGATCCCGGTCGGTCCCGCCTGATCGCCAGGATCGCGGCGTCCGCTGGCGTCTTGATCCTGCTCGCCCTGCCCACCGACGCACCGCGAGCGCTCGACGCCAGCGTCCGCACGCCGGTGCAGGTGCCGGTGGCGGACAAGAGCTACCGCTCGGCCAAGGACGCGCTGCGTGCCGGCGTGCGCGAGTACAATGCCGGCGACAAGCAGGGCGCCGCCCGCGCCCTCGAATATGCCGCCGGGCAGGGCCACGCCCTGGCCCTGTGGAAGCTCGGCCGGATGTACGCCGAGGGCGACGGCGTGCCCCATGACGACCTGAAGGCGTTCGAGTTCTTCTCCCGGATCGCCGATGCCAGCACCGATGACGGTCCCGATCCGCAGAACTCGGCGGTGACCGGCAGCGCGTTCACGGCGCTCGGCACCTACTTCCTGGAGGGGATCAAGGGCACCTATGTGCGCCCGAACCCTGAGCGCGCCTACGACATGTTCAATTACGCGGCGTCGTATTACGGCGAGCCGAATGCGCAGTACAACCTCGCCCGCCTCTATCTCGACGGCACCGGCGTCGAGGCCGATCCCCGCCAGGCGGCCCGCTGGTTCAACCTGGCGGCCGAGAAGGGCCACCATCCGGCTCAGGCTCTGCTCGGCGACATGCTCCTGAACGGGCTGGGCGGCGTGCCGATCCAGCGCGTGAAGGGCCTGATGTGGCTCTCGCTCGCCCGCGAGGGCGCGGAGGGCCGCAAGGACGATTGGATCGTGGCGCTCTACGAGAAGAACTGGGCGGCTGCCAACGAGGATGACCGGGCCGAGGCCCAGAGTCAGCTCCAGACCGTCGGCTCGATCCGGCGGCGGCACTAAAGCATCAGGCGGAAAAGCGGACACCGATTTTCTGAAATCATCACGCGATAACAAAGGTCGAGACCATGCCGCTGTTTTCGCGAAACAGCGGCATGGTTTGACGCCGCCGGTCGGGATCAGCCCTTCTTGGCGTCCTGCGCGGCCTTGAACGACGGGCGCGCCAGGGTCTCGGCGACGTAGGCCGACAGCTTCGGCCAGCGGCCGGCATCGACCTGCGCGTCGGCCAGGTGGAAGTTGTAGAAACCCGTGGCGATCGAGATGTCGGCGATGCCGAACGCGTCGCCGACGAGGTACGGCCCCGAAATCTGCCGCTCCAGATAGTCGAACAGCGGCGGCAGATCCTCGTTAAGCGCCTTTGTTACCGCGGCCTCGTCGGTGGGCTTGCCCATCATGTTGGGCTTCATGACCCGCTCGACGAACGGCACGACCAGCTTCCCGAACAGCTCCGTGTCGCCGAACTTGTCGAACCAGACCGCGCGTCCGAGCGCCTGCGGGTCGGACGGGACGAGGGCCGGGGTCGGATGCTTGCGCTCCAGGTACCAGAGGATCGCCGAGGAATCCGCGAGCTTGAAGCCGCCATCCTCGATCGCCGGGATCTTACCCAGGGGGCTGGACGCCTGAAAGTCCTGGTCGGGCGCATGGAACATCACCGGCCTGTGCTCGAAGGGCACGTTCTTCTCGGTGAGCGAGACCAGGACCTTGCGGACGTAGGGCGAGTAACCGGTACCGTAGACGATCATCATAACTCCATCGGGGCAGGGACCGCGGTCTGTCGATCCGCCGGTCCATGACGAGGGAGATAGGGCCGATTGTCGGTCTGCCGACCGGGCCGCACTCACCGGTCCGTGATGAGGCCGCGCGGGCTCACCAGGCCGGGGCCGCGATTGCCGTGACGAAGGACGGTCGGTCGAGGGTCAGGGCGACCCAGCCGGCGAGCTTCGGCCAGCGCGCCGCATCGACCTCGACCTTCGCGAGCCGGAGATTGTGGAACGGCGACGCCACCGCGATGTCGGCGATCCCGAAGGCATCGCCGACGAGGAACGGACCGGTGATCTGCGTTTCGAGATAATCGAACAGGAGCGGCAGGTTCTGGTCGAGCGCCTGCTGCGCCAACGCCTCGTCGCCCGGCACCTTGAAGATCCGCGGCTTCAGGAAGCGCTCCGCGAACACGACCGAAAGTCTCCGGTCGAGCTCGATCTCGCCGAACTTGTCGAACCAGCGGGCGCGGGCGGCACCCTGCGTATCGGCCGGAATCAGTGCGGGCTGCGGGTACAGGCGCTCGAGGTAGTCGAGGATCGCGCTGGAATCGGCCAGCCGAAAGCCGTCGTGGTCGATCGCCGGGATCTTGCCCACGGGGCTCGCCGCCCGGAACGCGGCATCCTCCGCCTGCGGCGACACCGGCCGGTGCTCGTAGCGGATGCCCTTCTCGGCCAGAGCCACGAGGACCTTCCGCACGAAGGGCGAGATGCTGGTGCCGTAGACGATCATGGTCGATTCCCCCGAAAGCTCGGCGGCTTCCTAGACCTGTTGCCGATCGCGTTGCAATCGGCGACGCGTCCAAGCCTTTGATTGCTCATGTTTGCTTGCGCAGCACCGAGATTGACTTCGGCGGCGCGCGATTTGACAATCGCTTACAGGGATGAGGCCGATTTCAGCTTCTCGAAGCGCTTGAGCAGACGATCCCGCTTCAATCGCGACAGGCGGTCGATCCAGAAGATGCCGTTGAGCTGATCGATCTCGTGCTGGACGACGGCGGCGAAAAAGCCTTCCGCCTCCTCCTCGTGGGTTGCTCCGGCGAGGTCGTGGAAGCCGAACCGGATGCGGGCGGGCCGGGTGATCCGCTCGCGCACGCCCGGCATGCTGATGCTGCCCTCGTCATGGACCGCCGTTTCGGGGGACGCCCAAAAGATCTGCGGGTTCACGTAGATCCGCAGATCCTCATCGGGTGACAGCCGGATCACCATGACGCGCTCGGAGATGCCGATATGCGGTGCCGTCAGGCCGATGGCGCTCGCGGCCAGGAGAGTGTCTGCCACATCGTCGGCGAGGGCCTTCAGGCGAGACCCGAATTCATCCACCGGGTTGGCCGGGAGGGACAGGCGACGGTCGGGGAACAGGACGAGGGGGCGGGCCGGCATGGTTGATTGATTCACCTGCGACGGTGCGGGATGCCTTGTCCTCCACCGGAGCGGGGGGGCGCCGTCAACCGGCAAGATGGGCGGGATGTCTTCGGCCGATGACGGAAGGCGGTTCTCAGCAACAGGTATCCCAATCCCTGCCCTCTTCCTGAGGTGCCGGGCGATCGAAGATCGGCTGGCCTCGAAGGAGCCCTCCAGGGGTCGCGGAGCTGTCTGGAGGGCTCCTTCGAGGCCCGCTTGCGCGGGCACCTCAGGATGAGGGCGAGGGTCGGAAAAGCGGATCAAACCGGCTTTGAAAACGAGTTTCGGGGAAGCCTCCCACGTGGGATGACGGTAGCAACGTCGAGAAAGCCGTCCGTCCGCCGCCAAACGCCAGGGGCGTGACCAAAGCTCATGCGATGAGGTTTTCGACCCTACCCCGCCGTCAGCTCCACCGTCACCGGCACGTGGTCGGACGGCTTGTCGAGGCCGCGCAGATGCTTCTGCACGGCGGCCGAGACCAGCCGGTCGGCGGCTTGGGGGGAGAGCAGCAGGTGGTCGATGCGGATGCCGGCGTTCCGCTGCCAGCAGCCGGCTTGGTAGTCCCAGAAGGTGTAGAGCCCGTCGCGCGGGTCGCAGGCGCGCAGGCCGTCGGTGTAGCCCTCGGCCAGGAGCGCGCGGAACGCCGCCCGGGTGCTGGGCAGGAACAGCGCGTCGGAGCGCCACGCCTCCGGGTCGGCCGCATCGGCGGGTTCGGGGATGACGTTGTAGTCGCCCGCCAGCACCACGGCGTTCTCGTCCTCCATGAGGGCGCGGGCGTGGAGCCGCAGCCGTTCCATGAAGGCGAGCTTGTAGGGGTATTTCGGGCTGTCCACCGGGTTGCCGTTCGGCAGGTAGATCGAGGCCACCCGCACCGGCTTGGTGTCGGCGCCGGAGATCAGCGCCTCGATGTAGCGGGACTGCTCGTCGGACGCGTCCCCCGGCAGGCCGCGGCGGATCTCGGTCATCGCCAGCGGCGCCCGCACTAGCATCGCCACGCCGTTATAGGCCTTCTGGCCCAGGGTCTCGACCGCGTAGCCGGCGCCTTCGACCTCGGCGCGGGGGAACGCGTCGTCCTGGCACTTCAGCTCCTGCAGGCAGACCACGTCGGGTTTTGCCTCGTCGAGGAAGCCCAGCAGATGCGGCAGCCGCTGCTTGATCGAGTTGACGTTCCAGGTGGTAATCCGCATCGCCTCGCTTCCGCTCGCCGTCCGGTCGTCATCCGCGCTTCGCGCCGCGCTGACAAGGCCATGGCGGCGCAAGATCGGGGCGGTATGGGCGCCAGGATGACGATGGGGTGGTTCGAGCCGGTCATGGCCTATTGCGAGCGGACCGGGCCGGAGGTCTGGGCCGAGCCGGTCAACGCGGCCTCCAACCTGGCCTTCCTGCTGGCCGCCGCCGCCGCGGCGCGTCGGGCCCGCGCGGTTGAGCCGCCGGATCGCGCCTGCCTGGGTCTGGCGGGGCTGATCGCCGTCGTCGGAATCGGCTCGTTCCTGTTCCACACCCTGGCGGTGACCTGGGCGATGTATGCCGACATCATCCCGATCACGCTGTTCATCGTCGCCTATCTGGCGCTGGCGCTGCACCGCTTCCTGAAGCTGCCGCGTCTCCGGGTCGAGGCGGCCACCGCGGGCTTCGTCCTGTTCAGCTTCACGCTGGTGCCGACCCTCGACGGGCTGACCGGAGCCGACATCTCCGCTCTCACCAACGGCTCGATCGATTACCTGCCGGCGGCATTGGCCCTGTTCACCGTGGCCGTGCTCGATCGCCCGGAGACGCGCTTCGTCGGCACCGGACGGCGGCTCACCGAGATCGGCGTGCTGTTCCTCGTCTCCCTCACCGCCCGCACCCTCGACCGCAGCGTCTGCGCTGTGCTGCCGATGGGCACGCACGCGCTCTGGCATGTTCTGAACGCCCTGGTGCTCTACGCGCTCGTTGCCACGGCCATCCGGCACCGTGCCGTCGCGGGCTGAGCGGGCCAGCGGTTTTCTTGCGGGCCGGACGGAATTCTTGCACAGATGCGCCGCATCGGAGGCCCGGCCTCAAGCGGGCGCCCGGCACGGAAGGAATCATGACAGTGAGCTACCGCATCGGCGTCGCCGGCCTCGGCACCGTCGGCGCGTCCGTCGTCCGGATGATCGCCCGCCGCCGTGACACCCTGTTGGCCTCCGGCCTCGACATCCGCGTCGCCGCCGTGTCGTCCCGCGACCGGACCCGCGACCGCGGCCTCGATCTCGCCGGCGTCACCTGGTTCGACGATCCGGTGGCGCTCGCGCGCTCGGGCGAGGTCGATTGCGTGATCGAGCTGATCGGCGGCGCCGAGGGGCCGGCCAAGGCCGTGGTCGAGGCGGCACTCCAGGCCGGCAAGACGGTGGTGACCGCCAACAAGGCCCTGCTCGCCCGCCACGGCGCAGCGCTGGCGGCGCTCGCCGAGGCGAACGGCGTGGCGCTCGCCTATGAGGCCGCGGTGGCCGGCGGCATCCCGGTGATCAAGACCCTGCGCGAGGGCCTGCCCGGCAACGCCGTCGCCCGCGTCTACGGGATCCTCAACGGCACCTGCAATTACATCCTCAGCCGCATGGAGCGCGAGGGCCTGACCTTCGAGGCCTGCCTCAAGGATGCGCAGGCCCTTGGCTATGCCGAGGCCGACCCGACCTTCGACGTCGAGGGTTTCGACACCGCCCACAAGCTCGCGATCCTGACGAGCCTCGCCTACGGCACGACCATCGACGCCGACGGCGTGTCGGTGGAGGGCATCTCCCGCGTGCAACCCCTCGACCTGCGCATGGCGGACGAGCTCGGCTATCGGATCAAGCTGCTCGGCGTCGCTCAGGCCTCGGAGGCTGGCATCGAGCAGCGCGTCCACCCGACCATGGTGCCGAAATCCTCCGCCATCGCCCAGGTGATGGGCGTGACTAACGCGGTGACCATCGATGCGGACGCGGTCGGCGAGCTGACCCTGATCGGCCCCGGCGCCGGCGGCGAGGCGACCGCCTCCGCGGTGGTGGCCGACATCGCCGACGTCGCCCGCGGCATCGTCCGCCCGACCTTCGGGGTGCCGGCTTCGGCGATGCGCGCCAGCGAGCGGGTCGAGATGCAGCGCCATGAGGGCGGCTACTACATCCGCCTCACCGTGCACGACCGTCCGGGCGTCGCCGCCGGCGTCGCCCAGCGCATGGCCGACCGGGAAATCTCCCTGGAGAGCATCCTGCAGCGCCGCACCGAGGGCGCCGGGACCGATCCGCGTGGGCGCTCGGGACGGCCGGTGCCGCTGGTGCTGATCACCTACGCGGCCACCGAGGGCAGCATCCGGGCCGCCCTCGACGCGATCGACGCCGATGGGCTGCTCGCCGAGCCGCCGCAGGTCATCCGCATCGAGCGTGAATAAGCGTGCACAATGTCGCGCCACGTGCCGCAATTTTGATGCAGGATAAGTGATATTTTTGCGGCGTGCGTAGACTGACAGGTGTTGGTCGACGACGAACGCGCCGGGATCCGACCATAAGATCGGCCCGGGACACAGGCAGGAAACGATGGCCGTGCCCCCCAAGTCCGAACCGCGCGGCGTGCCGCGCACGCTCGCCCTCGAACTCGCCCGCGTCACGGAGCGGGCCGCCATCGCGGCGGCGCGGCTGCGCGGCATGGGCGACGAGAAGGCGGCCGACCAGGCCGCGGTCGACGCGATGCGCGACGAGCTCAACGGCCTGCCGATCCGCGGCACCGTGGTGATCGGGGAGGGCGAGCGCGACGAGGCGCCGATGCTGTTCATCGGCGAGCAGCTTGGGCGCGGCGAGGGGCCCGAGGTCGACATCGCGGTCGATCCCCTGGAGGGCACGACGCTCTGCGCCAAGGACATGCCCGGCGCCATCGCGGTGATGGCGATGGCCGAGCGCGGCTCGCTGCTCGCCGCCCCCGACGTCTACATGCAGAAGATCGCGATCGGTCCGGGCTACAAGCCAGGCCTGGTCGATCTCGACGCCAGCCCCGCCGACAACATCGCCGCGCTCGCCCGGGCCAAGGGCGTCGAGCCCGATCAGATCACGGCGCTGATCCTCGACCGCCCTCGCCACGCGGCCCTGATCGCCGACGTGCGCGCCGCCGGCGCCGCGGTCCGGCTGATCTCGGACGGCGACATCGCCGGCATCATCTTCACGGCGAGCCCCGCCGAGACCGGCATCGACATCTATCTCGGCACCGGCGCCGCCCCCGAGGGCGTCCTGGCCGCCGCGGCCATGCGGTGCATCGGCGGCCAGATGCAGGGGCGGCTGATCCTCGATACGCCCGAGCGCCGTCGCCGCGCCGCCGAGATGGGCATCGACGACTACAACCGGAAATACGATCTGGTCGATCTCGCCAGCGGTGACGTGATCGTGGCCGCCACCGGCGTCACCGACGGAGCCTTGCTGCGCGGCGTCCGCTTCCGGCCCGACCGGATCCAGACCGAGACGGTGGTCTACCGCTCGGAAGCCGGCACGGTCCGGCGGATTTTGGGTGAGCACCGCCGCGGCGTGGCCTGACGGCTCTCCCCAAGTCTCAAACCAAGTCCCAAAAAATCAGTTCAGGACGACGACCTTTGAGCCGACATTGACGCGGCTGAACAGGTCGATCGCGTCCTGGTTGATCATGCGGATGCAGCCCGAGGACACGCTCTTGCCGATCGAGAACGGCTCGAGGGTGCCGTGGATGCGGAACAACGTGTCCTTGTTGCCCTGCCAGAGATACATGGCGCGCGCGCCCAGCGGGTTGCGCAGGCCGCCTTCGACGCCCAGCCCGCTCTGGAGCTTGTCGACCTCGCTGGCGAGCTTCGGGCTGCGGGCGATCATCTCCTTGGGCGGGTACCAATCCGGCCAGGCCTGCTTGGAATTGACCGTCGCGGTCCCGGACCACGAAAAGCCCTGCTTGCCGACGCCGACGCCGTAGCGGCGGGCGCGACCGCCCGTCTCGACCAGGGTGAGCTGGTGGGCGCGCGGGTCGACGATGATCGTGCCCGGCTCGTAGGGCCCGTTATAGGCGATCTCCTGACGGAGGAAGGCCGGGTTCATCTTCTTGTAGTTGAAGGCCTGGATCGGGAACACGTCGTCCGGGATCGGCCCATAAGCCCTGGCGTAGTCGATCGGCCCCTCATCGGGGGTGCGGAGCACGGCCTTCGCCTTGGCGGCCTCGATCGGCGAGAGACCCTCGGCCGGGGGCGCTCCGGCAGCGCGCCGCGGCGGCGCGGTCGGGTCATCGTACTCCGGCGCGTAGACCGGGGATGCCTGCGGTGCTGGGGCAGCCTGCGGCGCTTGGGCTGCTGGCGGGGCGGCGCGGACCACCGGGGCACGGCCGGTATAGGGCAGGTAGCGGTCGCCGCGGCGCACGTAGAAGGCGCCGTTCTGGTCCTGGTAGAGCTGGCCGTCATCACCGAGCCCGTCGATACCGGACTCGGCCACCGGGCCGCGGCCCTGGGCGTGGGCTGTCGAGGCAAGCGCGAGGACGGTGAAGCCAGCCAGGACGAGGCGGCGGATCGGGGCGGACATGGTTCGGTTTTCCCTGGATGGCGCGGCGTCACCGAAAGCGTGCGGCGGCGCGCGATCGAGCAGGCCGGCACGAATACAGGGCCAAGCTCATCCCAGGCCTTAGCAAAGATCGTGCGGTATCGCCAAGTTGCGTGAGTCCCCTACGGTCGAAGTCTGATGATGCGGCCGGTACTTCTCTTGACCTGTGTTGCCTTCGTGCCTCAACCGATGGGCCGCCCGTTCACCCTGCCGCGCGATCATGCGGGACGGCCCCGTTTCCCGACCACCATGGCCTTGCGCCAACCCTCAACGCAAGGTTGATGGCGCTAGCCGGCATCTCCGCCGGACGAGGGGTTCTGGCCGTGCGCGCAAGCGTTTTACGAGGCGCTGCCATCTTGACTGTCGCCCTGGTGCTCGGCCCGCCCGCGCAGGCGCGCCGTGCCACCACCGCGGAGCCGCCCAAGATTGCCGAGCCGGCCGGAACCTGGACCTCCGGCACCCAACCCGACCGCGATTGCGGCCGCGCCCGCCGCAAGTTCTGGCTGCCGCAGGAAGGCTGGATCGTCCGCACCGTCGTGTCGTGCCGGTGATAGGGACGCTTATCGGGAGCGCCCGATTCCCAAGCAGTGCTGCCCGGATCACGGGCAATCCTGCTGCCGGACGAGATCAGGTTTGAAGGCAGGCCGCGCCGTCTCGCGAAGGTGAGAGGCTTGATGAGACTTTGACTGATCATCCCACCCGCCATCTCAAGATGAAGGAGGGAGTGGGATATGCGCGGCACTGGTTGCCGCCCGTCTCGTCATTGCGAGCGCAGCGAAGCAACCCAGGGAAACGCTACGTTCGGATATCGCGCGCCGCCCTGGGTTGCTTCGCTGAGCTCGCAATGACGGTGTAGGTCGATCGGAGGCCGTGATCGTCGCCACCCCGATCGCTTGAAAGCTGGCACGCATGCTGCATTGCCCACTGCGCCGCGCTCGATGCTGCGGCGGAGCAACGGCGCTCCAACAGCGGACGGTGTGAGTCCGGATCCCCGGCATGAGCGACCGCGTGACGGTTCGCCTCTCATAAGACGAGCACCACCTATGGCCAGCTTCAAGACGGTGATGAAGTCGGGGCACCCCCCGACGCTGTTCGCGGCATTCCTCTACTTCGATTTCTGCTTCGCCATCTGGGTCCTGAACGGTGCCATGGGCCCGTTCATCACCGAGACCTACAAGCTGACGCCGGCGCAGACCGGCTTCATGATCTCGCTGCCGATCCTCGCCGGGGCGCTGATGCGCTTCCCGCTCGGGATCCTGGCCCAGTATATCGGCCGCAAGAACGCCGCCATTACCGAGATGACGGTGATCATGCTGGCGATGGCCTACGGATACTTCGTGGTCTCATCCTACAACGACGTGCTCGCCATGGGCGTGCTGCTCGGCATAGCCGGCGCCTCGTTCGGCGTGGCTTTGTCGCTCGGGTCGGGCTGGTTCCCGCCGGAGCACAAGGGCCTGGCGATGGGCATCGCGGGTGCCGGCAACTCCGGCACCGTGCTCGCCGTGCTGTTCGCCCCGCCGCTGGCGCAGGCCTATGGCTGGCAGACCACCTACGCCTTCGCGGGCGTGGTGATGCTGATCCCGCTCGCGGTCATGATCGTGTTCGCCAAGGAGCCGCCGGACAACGCCCACCAGTCGTTCAAGGAGCACATCTCCTGCCTGTTCACCAAGGACGGCTGGGCGTTCTCGCTGATCTACGTCATCACCTTCGGCGGCTTCGTCGGCCTGTCGAACTTCCTGCCGACCTTTTTCTACGAGCAGTTCTCGGTGACCAAGGTCGAGGCCGGGCGGCTGACCATGTTGGCGGCCTTCATGGGCTCGGGCATCCGGATCGTCGGCGGCTACTTCGCCGACCGGATGGGCGGGATCGCGGTCCTGTCGGTGGTGCTGCTCGCCGCGATCGCGACCTTCCTGTCGCTGATGGCGACGCCCTCGCTCGCCGTGACCACGCTGCTGTTCATGCTCTGCTTCGCGGCGCTCGGCGCCGGCAACGGCGCGCTGTTCCAGCTCGTGCCCCTGCGCTGGCCGGCCAACACCGCCGTCGCCGGCTCGATGATCGGCGAGGTCGGAGCCTTGGGCGGCGCGATCCTGCCGAACGTCATGGGCCTGTCGAAGCAGTATACCGGCTCGTTCTCCACGGGCTTCATCGGCTACGCGGTGTTCACCGCCGCGGTGCTGGGCTGCCTGATGCTGTGGCAGCGCAAGTGGGTCGGCAGCTGGGTCGGCCCGCGCGGCAAGGCGCTGGGCTCCGAGACGGAGACCGGACAGCTGCAGCCGGCGACGGTCTGAAGACGCCCGTTACAGGGCCGGTTCCACCGCGTGCGGGGGACCGGCCCCGGACGTGGCGATCACCCTCAGGAGACCGGATATCCCATCTTCGCCCTCATCCTGAGGCGACGGAGCGCAGCGGAGGCCTCGAAGGAGCCCTCCAGCTAGCCGCGCGATCCCTGGAGGCCTCCTTCGAGGCCGCGAACGCGGCACCTCAGGATGAGGGGGTGATTGGGAGATCCACCGGTCTCGAACCCGGGTGGCACGACACGACACGGCTGCTCCGAGCCGCACTCAAAGACGATTCACCTTCATCGAAACGGGAGCCTCGTGGCTCCCGTTTCCCGTTCCCGCCAGCTAATTGAATTCGTGCCGATCCCCTCGACGCACGGTTGCCTTCCGGCGCAAGAGGCGATTGAATAACGAATACCAAAGAGCGCCGGTCCCTGGGACGAGGCGCCCGGCGACCGCGGAACGCGGCGCCTTTGAGCGGAGGAACGGTCGATGCTGAAGCGCGTGAGCGCCACCCAGGGCGTGCTCGGCCTGCTCTGCGTGATGTACTTCATCACCTATCTGGACCGGGTGAACATCGCGACCGCCGGCGCCGAGATCATCCGCGAATTCGGCATGTCGAAGACCGATTTCGGTCTGATCCTCTCGGCCTTCGCCTACCCCTACGCGATCTTCCAGGTGATCGGCGGCTCGGTCGGCGACAAGTTCGGCGCGCGGCGCACGCTCCTCGTCTGCGGCATGATCTGGGCTTCGGCCACGATCCTGACCGGCCTGGTCGGCGGGCTGATCAGCCTGTTCCTGGCCCGGGTGCTGCTCGGCTTCGGTGAGGGCGCGACCTTCCCGACCGCGACCCGGGCGATGCAGAACTGGACGGCGCCGGGCCGGCGCGGCTTCGCGCAGGGCATCACCCACGCCTTCGCCCGCCTCGGCAACGCGGTGGCGCCGCCGATCGTGGCGTTCCTGATGTACCATTTCGGCTGGCGCACCAGCTTCGTGATCCTGGGCGGGATCAGCTTCATCTGGGTGGTAATCTGGTACCTGTATTTCCGCGACGACCCGTCCGACCACCCGACCATCACGGCCAAGGAGCTCGAGGCCCTGCCGCTGCCCAAGAAGGTCGGAGCCAAGCAGTCGGTGCCGTGGGGGCCGCTGACCCGGCGGATGCTGCCGGTGACGGTCACGTATTTCTGCTACGGCTGGACCCTGTGGCTGTTCCTCGGCTGGCTGCCGAGCTTCTTCAAGGAGAATTACGGCCTCGACCTCAAGAACTCGGCCCTGTTCGCCTCGGGGGTCTTCTTCGCCGGCGTCGTCGGCGATACGGTCGGCGGCATGCTGAGCGACTCGATTCTCCATCGCACCGGCAACGTGAAGCTCGCCCGCCTGTCGGTGATCGTCGTCGGCTTCCTGGGCGCGGCCGCGAGCCTGGCTGGGGTGTTCCTCACCCGCGACCTGACCCTGGTGGCTTTGCTGCTCTCCTCCGGCTTCTTCTTCGCCGAGTTGGTGATCGGGCCGATCTGGTCGGTGCCGATGGACATCGCGCCGAAATATGCCGGCACCGCCAGCGGGTTGATGAATACCGGCTCGGCCATAGCGGCGATCGTCTCGCCGATCGTGTTCGGGCTGATCGTCGATCTCACCGGAAGCTGGACGCTGCCCTTCGTCGGCTCGGTGGGCCTGTGCCTGCTCGGCGCTGCGCTCGCCTTCACCATGCATCCCGAGCGCGAATTCGTGGACCCCGTCACCGGGCCGGTCGGCCCCGTGGCGACCGTGCCGGCCGGGGAGTAGCGCCGCGATGGCGGAACAGACGGGACGTTCCGGGCCGCTCGCCGGCATGCGGGTGATCGAACTGGCGCATATCATGGCCGGCCCCGTGTGCGGGCTGATGCTCGCCGACATGGGCGCGGAGGTGATCAAGGTCGAGAAGATGGAGGGCGACGACACCCGCCGCACCGTCCCGCCGGCGCTGGAGGGCGAGAGCGCCGCCTACATGATGATGAACCGCGGCAAGCGCGGGCTCAGCCTCGACCTGAAGAACCCGGACGGCGTCGCGGTCCTGCGCCGCCTGCTCGCCAACGCCGACGCGCTCATCGAGAATTACCGCGGTGGCACCATGGAGCGGCTGGGCATCGGCTACGAGACCCTGCGGCAGGAATTTCCGACGCTGGTCTACTGCTCGCTCTCGGGCTTCGGCCGCACCGGGCCCTATGCCGACCGGGCCGGGTTCGACTTGGTCGCGCAAGGCATGAGCGGGCTGATGTCGGTGACCGGCGAGGGACCGGGCCGGCCGCCGATGAAGTGCGGGCCGCCGGTGACCGACATCACCGCCGGGATCCTGGCCGCCATGGGCGTCCTGGCGGCCTATTCCCACCGGCTGAAGACCGGGCGGGGCCAGGCGGTGGACACCTCGCTGTTCGAGGCCGGGATCACCCACACCTACTGGCAATCGGCCATCGCCATGGCGACCGGGATCGCCCCGGGGCCGATGGGCTCGGCCCACCCGCTGAACGCGCCCTACGAGGCGTTCGAGACGGCGGATGGCTGGATCACCATCGGGGCGGCCAACCAGACCAATTGGCTGCGGATGTTGAAGGCGATCGATGCCGAGGCGCTGGCCGAGGATCCGCGCTTCGCCCTCAACCGCGACCGCATGGCCAACCGCCACGACCTCGCCGCCACCCTGGCGCCGATTTTTCGCGGGGAGACCTCGGAGGTCTGGCTAGGCCGCCTGGAAGCCGGCGGCGTCCCGGCCGGTCCCGTGCTCGACGTCAACGCCATGCACCAGGACCCTCAGGCGCTCGCCCGCGAGATGGTGGTGGAGGTCGAGCACAGCCGGGTCGGCCGGATGAAGACGCTCGGCCTGCCGGTGAAGTTTTCGGACACGCCCGGCCGGGTCCATGGGCCGGCCCCGTTGCTCGGCGAGCATTCCCGGGCGATCCTGGCGGAGGCCGGCTACACCGCTTCCGAGATCGACGGCCTGATCGACAGGGGCGTGGTCCGCGAGACCGTGGCCTGAACCCCAGAGGACCTGCGATGAGTGCCACGCCCGCCGCCACCGACGAGCTGCTGTTCACCACGGACGAGGCCGGGATCGCCCGGATCGTCCTCAACCGGCCGCAGGCCCGCAACGCGCTCACCTTCGCGATGTATCAGGGCCTGATCACCTGCTGCGAGGCGATCGCCGCCAGCCCGGCCGTGAAGGCGCTGATCATCACCGGCGCCGGCGACAAGGCCTTCGCGGCCGGCACCGACATCGCCCAGTTCCGCGCCTTCGAGACCGCCGAGGATGCGCTGGGCTACGAGCGCTTCATGGACAAGGTGCTGGGCACCCTGGAGCGGCTGCGGGTGCCGACCATCGCGGCGATCGCGGGCGCCTGCACGGGCGGGGGCGCGGCCATCGCGGCGGCCTGCGACCTGCGCATCGCGACCCGGGACGCGCGGTTCGGCTTCCCGATCGCCCGGACGCTCGGCAATTGCCTGAGCCAGGGCAATCTCAAGCGGCTCTCCGGGCTGATCGGCCCGGCGCGGGTCAAGGACATCATCTTCACCGCCCGCCTCGTCGGCGCCGAGGAGGCGCTGGCCATCGGCCTGGTCGGCGAGGTCGTGGATGATCGCGCAGCCCTGACCGAGCGGGTCGACGTCCTGGCCGAGCTGCTTGCCGGCCACGCCCCGCTCACGATGCAGGCCACCAAGGAGGGCCTGCGCCGCCTCGCCGAGGAAGACCCCACGGCCGACGGCGCGCCGCATCCCGGCGATGACCTGATCCTCCTCTGCTACATGAGCCAGGATTTTCGCGAGGGCATGGAGGCGTTTTTGGGCAAACGCACGCCGGCCTGGAGCGGTCGTTGAACGCCTGACCACGCGGCGCTACATTCGCGCGGTACACGAGAGACACCACCCTTCGGCGATGGCGCTGTCCGATCTTCCCCGTACCCGACCGACCGAGACCGACGCGCAGACACGTGCGCGGGAGGACGCCGCGCGGGTTGAGACGGCGCGCCGGGACTTTGACAGCATGTCCGCCCGAATCGCCGCCGCCCGCCCGCTGGCACCCGCAAAGGACGACTTGAGCGATCTCGACCTGCTCGAGGCCGCCACCGCGCTCAGCACCGCGAAGAGGTGAGTGCAGGCCCCGGGATTGGCGGCGGCGGCCCGGCGCCGTCACGCACGGTGCTGCGCCTCTGCCTCGATGTGAACGTCTGGATCGCTTACCTTCTAGCCCTGCAGCGCGGCCGGACCGGCACCGCGCCGATGCGCCTGGTTGCGATGGTGCGGGACGCTGCGGCAGGCGACATTCCCCTTCAACTGACGATCTCGCGCGAAATGCTCGGCACCCTCGAACGGGTGCTGAAGCGGCAGGGTCTTCCGGATCGCCTCGCCGAAGGATTTCCCCAGGTTGTCGACGGATTGATGCGCGTCGGACCTGAGAAACTGCATCCGGCCATGCTGACGGCAGGGCGGGATCAGCTCGCCATGGCCGATCGCGAGGATGCCGGCGTGTTGGCCTTCTGCATCGCCGATCGCGTCGACCTGCTGGTCACCGACAA
The DNA here is from genome assembly GCF_022829425.1 of Methylobacterium sp. J-072. Lineage (NCBI taxonomy): Bacteria > Pseudomonadati > Pseudomonadota > Alphaproteobacteria > Hyphomicrobiales > Methylobacteriaceae > Methylobacterium > Methylobacterium sp. J-072. The sequence continues at coordinate 28,852 of NZ_JAKSYK010000054.1, forward strand.
CCTCGTCGATTTCGCGACCAACGATTCCGAGCGTCGCGACACGCGGCACGTCAGCCGTTCGGACGGCACGACCCGTCAGCTCTTCGCCCTGCTCCATGAGCGCGCCGACGGTGTATCGCTCGTGGTGGCGCATCCGATCGACGCCGTCGAATGGCTCACAACCGGGTTTCGCCCCACCGCCGCTGCCCTACGCCAGCGCTATCCCTGACAGCCAGATCGGTCCGCCGCCGCTCACACCGGCTCCTGGCAGACATCGACCCAAACCGCCCCGGTCAGCGCGGCCATGCGGTCCGGCGCGATGCGCACGGCGCTGTAGGTGCTGCCGGCGGCGGGGACGACCTCGTCGAAGGCCTTGAGCGAGACGTCGCAATAGATCGGCAGCGGCGCGATCAGGCCGAACGGGCAGACCCCGCCGACCGGGTGGCCGGTGATCGCCTCGACCTCGGCCAGATCGAGCATCCGGACCTTGCCGCCGAACACCGCCTTGGCCTTCTTGTTGTCGAGCCGGGCATCGCCCCGGGTGACCACCAGGGCGACCTGATCGCCGATGCGGATCGAGAGCGTCTTGGCGATCTGCGCCGGCGCGACCCCGTGGCCGGCGGCGGCCTCCGCGACGGTCGCGGTGCTGGTGGTCAGCTCGATCACCGCGATGTCGGGCGCCTTCTCGGCGAAGAACGCCCGGACCGTTTCAAGACTCATGCAAGGTGTCCTCCGAATAAAACAGGCCGCGGCGGCGACGGCCGGAAGATCAGGGACGCATCCCGGTGAAATCGATGCGTCGTTCATAGATGATGCGCGCGGTGGCGCGGAAGTGGCCGTGGACGCCGGGCAGACGGTCCTGAGCCGATCTTCAGCGCCGCGCCACCAAGAGACTATCTTTTACCGCCGCCCGGGCGCAGGATCACCCGATCATCGGAAGAGCGGCCACAGGCTCCGGTGACTGAGGACGGCCTGTCCCCGCCTGTGATCGGCGGCCGGACACATGGCAGACCTCTTCGTTTTCCCGACCGTGTCGCCCAGCGCGGCGGCGACCTATCAGGCCTACCGGTTCTCATCGAACGGCAGCGTCCGCTCGACCGTCCCGGTGAACGCCTCGGACGACGATGCGGCCGAGCGCCACGCCGTCACCCTGCTCGACGGACACCGGATCGAACTCTGGGCGCGCGGGCGCTTCATCGCGCACGTCAAACCGTAGGCGATCGCCGCTCGGACCGCGCCGACACGTCACCCGCATCGAACCGAAGGATCGACAGCATGGCCACCGAGAAGCAACGCGGCAACCGCGAGACGAAGAAGCCGAAGAAGCCGGTGCCGAAGACGAACGCCGCGGCCCCGTCGCAGAAGAACACCGTCTCGGCGGCGGTGAAGAAGTCCGAGGGGCGTTGAGTTCGAGCGGAACGCATTTTTTGCACCGTCGCGCCCGCAGCGACCGGTGGAGGTGCAACGTTCGGAGAACGTGCGCTGCGCTGTGTTGCTTCGCTGCGCTCGCAATGACGGTGTGAGCGGCCGCCGAACCATCGGAAATCCCGCCCACGCCCCCCATCCTGAGGTGCTGCGCCGCAGCCTCGCAGGAGGGCTCCATGGATCACAGCGGCTTCTGGAGAACTTCTTCGCGGCCTCCGCTTAGCGGAAGCTCTCCAGGATGCGGTTCCGAATGAGAGAGTCCGATCCTCACGCCTTCAGCGGTCGCGCCTGCAAGATCGCCGCGCGCACGAACGGCCGTTTCAACTGGGTGCCGACATTCGCCCGGCCGACGAATTCCTGCGCGCCGGGGTGGCTGCGCACCGCCTTCACGAGGTTGACCCGGTGGCCGCTGCGGAACCTGTAGGGCTCGGCCACGGCGCCGTCGAGGAACGCCTCGACGCTCGCGTCGATCTCGTCCTCGGCGATCACGTTCGCCGTGTGCAGCATCTGGATGGTCTGAAGGTCGGTCATGGCGGATAGATAGGGCGGCGGCGCCGGTTACGCAGCCAAGGTTACCGGCGCCGCCGTCCGTGGGGAAGTCCGGTGCTACCGCGTCGTCGCCAGCAGCAGGTCCGGCAGCCAGAGGGCGATGCCCGGCACCAGGCACAGGATCAGGATCGCCACCGCCATCAGCATCACGAAGGGCAGGGTGCCCCAGATGATGTCCGAGAGCGGGATGTCGGGGGCGATGTTCTTGATGACGAAGATGTTGAGCCCCACCGGCGGGTGGATCAGGCCCATTTCCATGGTGATGGTCATCACCACGCCGAACCAGACCAGATCGAAGCCCGCGGCCTTGAGCGGCGGCAGGATGATCGGCGCGGTCATCAGGATGATCGAGACCGGCGGCAGGAAGAAGCCGAGCACGATCACCAGCGCGAGGATCGTCACCAGCAGCACCCAGGGCGAGAGCTGCATCGCCACGATCGCGGCCGCGGCCGATTGCGACAGGTGCAGGTAGCTCATCACGTAGGCGTAGAGCAGCGACATGCCGATGATCAGCATCAGCATGGTCGATTCCCGCAGCGTCGCGATCAGGATCGGGCTGACGTCCCGGAACCGCCAGACGCCGTAGATCGCGGCGATCAAGCCGAGCGCCAGAAGGCCGCCGAGGCCGGCCGTCTCCGAGGGCGTCGCGTAGCCCCCGTAGAGCGCCACCATCACGCCGGTGAGCAGGATCACGAAGGGCAGCACCCGCGGCAGCGTCGAGAAGCGCTGGGCCATGCTGTACTGCTCGTCGGCCAGGATCGGCGAGGTCGGCCCCCCGCCCTCCAGCACCGCCTTGGCGGCCGTGTATTCCGACCGGAACCGATACATCGACCAGGCCGCGAACAGCCCGACCAGCAGCAGCCCCGGCCCGATCCCGGCCAGGAACAGGCGTCCGAGGGACTGCTCGGAGGCCACCGCGTACAGGATCATGGTGATCGAGGGCGGCAGCAGGATCCCGAGCGTGCCGCCGGCCGCGATGATCCCGGCGGCGAAGCCCGGCGAGTAGCCGCGCTTGCGCATCTCCGGGATGCCGGCCGAGCCGATCGCCGAGCAGGTCGCCGGGCTCGAGCCCGCCATGGCGGCGAACAGCGCGCAGGCGAAGACGTTGGCGATGCCGAGCCCGCCCGGGATGCGGTGCATCCAGGCATGCATCGCCGAGTAGAGGTCCTGCCCCGCCCGGGACCGGCCGATCGCCGCGCCCTTCAGGATGAACAGAGGGATCGACAGCAGGGTGATCGAGGCCATCTCCTCGTAGACGTTCTGCGCCACCGTATCGAGGGAGGCGCCCGGCATGAACACGACCATGAAGGCCAGGGCCACGGCTCCGAGCGCGAACGCGATGGGGATGCCCGACAGCATCGCCCCGAGGGTGGCCCCCGCGTAGAGGAAGCCGATCGCCGCCGTGCTCATCACTTCACCCTCGCGTCGACCGTGCGGCCCATCGGATCGGGCCCGCGGGGCGTGACCCCGGGCGCACCTTGCATGTCCGTGTTCACGTCGGCGCCGATGCCGATCTTCGGCTTGGCCCAGCCGGCCGCCCGCGGCCCGTAGAGCGCAGCCTCGGCGATCTGCAGCACGAACTGGAGGCACAGCAGGCTCATGCCGGCGGCCATCAGCGTGTAGGGGATCCAGAGCGGCGGCCCCCAGGTCGATTGCGAGGTCTGGCCGTCGATCCAGGCCTCGTGATCGAGGGTCCAGCTCTTCCAGGCGAAGAACGCGCAGAAGGCGAGGCTGACGATGTCGACGAACAGCAGCCGGATCCGGTTGATTGTGGGCGACAGCAAGCCGGTCAGCGCCTCGATCGCGACATGGCCGCGCTTGGCCTGCACCCCGGCGGCCGAGAAGAACGTCGCGCCGACGATCAGGAAGACCGCCATCTCGTCCTGCCAGTCGGTGGGCTCTTTCAGCAGGTAGCGGACCACGACGCTGTGGCTCAGCACCAGGCAGGCGCCGACCAGGCAGAGCCCGCCCAGCCCGAGGATGACGCGGTTGATGCCGCGCAGCGCCCGGTCGAACAGGCCGAGTAGGCCGGGGAGCCGGGGCTCCTCGGCGCCCTTCGCATCCGGGATCGCGGTAGCCGCGTCGAAGCCGTGGCTCACGCGACCTGCTCCGCCAGCTTCAGCAGCTCCGCGCAGCCGGCATTGCGGCCGGCATAGTCCTTCCAGGCGGTCTCCCGGGCGAGGTCCCGCCACTGGCCGAGGGACTTCTCGTCGAGCTGCGAGACCTTGGCGCCGGCCTTGGAGAAGATCTGCTCGACGCGGGTATCGTCCTCCTTGGCGCCGGTCTGGCCGAAGGCTTCGAGCTCGGCGCCCACGGCCATGATCAGGTCCTGCTGGTCCTTGGGCAGGCCCGAGAACACGGTCTTGGACATCATGATCGGCTCGAGCATGAACCAGTAGGAGCGCTCGCGGCCGGAGGTCAGCGCCTTCGAGAGCTCTTCCAGCCGGAACGAGATCAGGCTGGTCGACGAAGTGATCACCGCGTCGCAGGCGCCGGTCTGCATCGCCGCGTAGGATTCGTTCGACGGGATCGAGAGCGTCGCGGCGCCGGCCTGCTTCATCATCAGGTCCATCTCGCGGGAGCCGCCGCGGACCTTCATGCCCTTGGCGTCGGACGGCGCGATCAGCGGCCGCTCGCGGCTGGCGACGCCGCCGGATTGCCAGACCCACGAGACCAGGACGATGCCCTTGGATTCCAGGATCTCGGTGAGCTTGCGGCCCACGGGGGCCGACTTCCACGCCACCGCCTGCGCGTAGGAGGTCACGAGCGCCGGCATCAGGCCGATGTTCAGCTCCGCCACCTCGCCGCCCGCGTAGGGGCTCGGGTAGAGCGACATGTCGAGCGCACCCTTGCGCATGGCGCCGAACTGGGCGTTCGTCTTCATCAGCGAGGAGCCCGGATAGACCTGAACCTCCAGGGCGCCCTTGGAGCGCTCGCCCACCGCCTGGGCGAATTTCCGGCACATTCGGTCGCGAAAGTCGCCCTCGTCGATCGTGCCGCCCGGGAACTGGTGCGACAGCTTCAGGATCGTGGCGGCCTGGGCCGCGCCGAGACCGAATCTCAGGATGGCGGGCGCCGCGAGGGCGGCCGCGACCAGCGTGCGACGTGTCGGCATCATCGATCTCTCCCGCACCGCCAATAAGAAGGCGGATCTATTTTGTGCATTGCAATATTAGCGATGCAATCCTTGTATGCACGAAAAACTGTCTTGTATATTTTGTCAACAGTCGAGCATATGTGAACGGCGTAAGCCGGGCCGATCCTTCAAGAAGGCTGGCGACGCACCATCCGCCGAGGGGGAAGGACCGGAGGGATGAACCACGCCCAGCGCCTGCGGCAGCGGATCGAGGACGAGATCGTTTCGGGCGAACTCGCCCTTGGGGCCCGCCTCGACGAGAACCAGCTGGCCGAGCGCTTCGGGGTCTCGCGCACGCCGATCCGGGAGGCGCTGCTGCAACTGGCGGTCACCGGCCTGATCCAGACCAAGCCTCGGCGCGGCGCCATCGTCAGCGCGCCGGAGCCGCATCTGCTGCTGGCGATGTTCGAGACCATGGCGGAAATCGAGGCCGCCTGCGGCCGGCTCGCGGCGCGGCGGCTGGTTCCGGAGGATGCGGAAGCCCTGCAGGCGGCCCTGGCGGGCTGCCGGGCGGCGATCCTTACGGATGCCGAGAGCTACTACGCCGAGAACTACGTGTTCCACACGGTGGTCTATCGGGCGAGCCGCAACGCTTTTCTGGCCGAGCAGGCCCTGTCGCTGCACAGGCGGCTCGCGCCCTACCGCAGGTTGCAATTGCGTGCCCGTCAGCGGCTGCCGCAATCGCTGGCCGAGCACGAGGCCATCGTCGCCGCCATCGTCGCCGGCGATGAGGCCGGCGCCGCCGAAGCCCTGCGCAGCCACGTCATCGTCCAGGGTGACCGCTTCACCGACCTCGTGGCCGGCCTCCGGGCACCCAGCGCCGCCTGACGAAACGGAAAGCGCAGCTTAACCGCATTCCCGCGAGGATTGCGTAGGCCCGCGATCTGACTCGACTAGAAGTTGCGTCATCAGCATTGTCGTCGCGTGGAAGCGAGGACGGCCATGCTGAAGGACATCGTGAGAAACGCCGGGCGCCGCGCCGGAATCGACATCTTCCGGGCGAGCACCGAGCCGTTCCGCTGGAGCCATACGGTCCACGATTACCACCCGGTGGTGCCGTCCTCCCGGTGGACGCCCGGCAGCGCGCCGCACGGTCACCTCCGGTCGGTCCTCGCCCGCGAGACGACCGCCTACGCGGCGTTCCTCGATGCGCTGGAGGCGCGGGCCGACCTGCTCCACAGCGTCCCGCATCAATCCGGCGTCATCGACCCGGTCACGCCGCACTGGAACAACACGTGGTTCACCGCGCTCGACGCGGCGGCGCTGATGACCATGCTCGCCTGGAAGCGGCCGGCCCGCTACCTCGAGATCGGGTCCGGCTCCTCGACCTGCTTTGCCCGCTATACGATCGACGCGCTTAAACTGCCGACGACAATCACCTCGATCGACCCGATGCCCCGCCGGGAGATCGACGCGATCTGCGACTGGACGCTTCGCTCGCCCCTCGAAGGCTGCGACCTCAAGATCTTCGAAGAATTGCGCGCCGGGGACATCGTCTTCTTCGACGGATCACACCGGTCCTTCGCGAATTCCGACGTGACGGTCTTTTTCTTCGAAGTGATGCCGCGGCTCGCGCCGGGGGTGATCGTGCAGATCCACGACATCTTCATCCCGGACGACTACCCGGCCGCCTGGAACTGCCGACTCTACAACGAGCAGTACCTGCTGGCCGCCATGCTGATGTGCGGCGCGCCGCCGTTCCGCGTGACCGTGCCGGTGATGTATCTCTGCCAGGATCCGGCCATGAGCGCCCGGGTCAAGGCCGTGTTCGCGGCGCGCCGGCCGGGGCCCGACATCCCGTTCCTCTACCCGAACGATTCCGGCACGCCGGGCGCCTCGTTCTGGTTCGAGATGACGGCTCAGCCGGTCTCCGCGACCCCGTAATTGGCTGCGATCACAGTCTTTTTCCCGCGGATATGCTCGCGCATCAGGGTGGCGAGGGCGGCGCCGTCCCGGGCGCGCAGCAGCACGATCATGTGCTCGTGCTCCGACACGGCCCGGGCCCATTGGTCCGGGGTCTGGTGGGCCGAGTAGCGCGACCGCTGGATCCGGCCCGACAGGCTCTCGTAGATGTTGGCCAGGATGCCGTTGCGGCTCGCCGCCATGATGCCTTCGTGGATCCGCCGGTTGTAGCTGAAATACCCGGCCTCGTCGCCGCCCTTCCAGGCCGCCACCATCGCCCGGTGATCGACCTCGATCGCGTCGATCTCGGCCTCCGAGATCGTCCGGCAGGCGAGATCGCCGGCGGTGGCCTCGAGTCCGGCGATCACCTCCAGCATCTCCTCGAGTTCGACTTCCGAGATGCTGGCGACCCGCGCGCCGCGGTTCGGGAGCAGTTCGAGCAGGCCCTCGGTCGCCAGGATCTTGATCGCCTCGCGCAGCGGCGTGCGCGAGATCCCGAAGCGTTCGGTCAGCTCGCCCTCGTTGATGCGCGCCTTCGGCTCCATCTCGCCGGTGCGGATCAGTTCACGCATCCGGTCGGCCACCTCATCGTGGAGGTAACGACGGCTGATTCCGATGCCGGTGTCGATTTTGTTCATGAGCCGACGGTGCACGCGAGGTCGAAGCGACCTATCCTGCCTGTGTAGGTGCCCAACAATTCAGTGTCGAGGCGGGGGGCCTTGCACGAGCGCGTCATCGAGAACGCGGGCCATATGCTCGGCGCGGATGCCGAGGCCATCGTGGATCTGGTGACGGCAGCTCGTGCCGTCGGCAACCACGAGGTCGCCGGGGGCGGCCGCCCGCAGGGCCGGGAACAGGGACAGCTCGGCCATGGCGAAGGAGGTCTCGATCGTATCGGCCCCGTAGCCGAAGGCGCCGGCCATGCCGCAGCAGCTCGACTCGATGACCCGCACGTCGAGGCCCGGCACGGTCCGCAGCACCGTTTCCACCGAGCCCATCACGCCGAACGATTTCTGGTGACAATGCCCGTGCAGGTGCGCGACCCGGCCGCCCTGGTTCGCCAGCGGCAGCGCGATCCGACCCGATGCGAGGTCGGCGGCCAGCAATTCCTCGAACAGCAGCGATTGCTTCGCCAGCAGCGCCGTGTCCTCGCCCGGCAGCAATGCCGAAAACTCGTCCCGGAAGGTCAGCAGGCAGGACGGCTCCAGGCCGACCACCCGGGCGCCGGCCCGGACGAACGGCAGCAGCGTGTCGAGGGTCCGGCGCGCCTCGGCGCGGGCCCGGTCGGTCTGGCCCGAAGCCAGCCAGGTCCGCCCGCAGCAGAGCGGCCGCCGCCCGCGGGTCGGGTAGACCCGGTGGATGCGATAGCCCGCGGCCAGCAACACCCGCTCGGCGGCTTCCAGGTTCTCCCGCTCGAAGGCGCGGTTGAACGTGTCGCCGAACAGAATGACGTCGCGGAAGTCCCCGGTGACGTCTCCCGGATGGGCCGCCTCGCCCTGCTCGCTCCAGGGACGCCGCCAGCGCGGCAGCGAGCGCTTGGCCGAGAGCCCGACCATCCGCTCCGACAGGGCGGCCAGCGCCGGGTGCCGGTCGCGCAGGTTGAGGAGCGGGGCGAGCTTGGCGGCGAGGCCGGCGTAGTGCGGCATCAGGCCGATCAGCCGGTCGCGCAGGGGCAGGCCGTGGCGGGCGTGGTAGTGATGCAGGAACTCGACCTTCATCTTGGCCATGTCGACGCCCGTGGGGCACTCCCGGCGGCAGGCCTTGCAGGAGACGCACAGGTCGAGGGTGCGCTTCATCGCCTTGCTGGTGAAGGCGTCCGGCCCGAGCTGGCCCGAGATCGCGAGCCGCAAGGTGTTGGCGCGGCCGCGGGTGAGGTGTTCCTCCTCCCGGGTGGCCCGGTAGGACGGGCACATCGCGCCGCCGGCGAGCTTCCGGCAGGTGCCGTTGTTGTTGCACATCTCGACGGCCGAGCCGAAGCCGCCCCAATCCGACCAGTCGAGGGCGGGCTTGAGCGGCTCCGTCACCGCGTAATCGGGCTTGAACCGGAACAGGCTCCGGTCGTCCATGGTCAGCGGCCGGACGATCTTGCCGGGATTGAGCCGGTTCTCCGGGTCGAACGCGTCCTTCACGGTCTCGAAGGCACGGGTCAGGACCGGGCCGAACAGCGGCGCGATGTATTCCGAGCGCGAGATGCCGTCGCCGTGCTCGCCGGAATACGAGCCCTTGTAGCGGCGCACCAGCTCGGAGGTCTCCTCCGCGATGGCGCGCATCCGCTTCACGTCGCCGCCATCCTTCATGTCGAGGATCGGGCGGACATGCAGGCAGCCCACGGAGGCGTGGGCGTACCAGGTGCCGCGGGTGCCGTGCTTGGTGAACACCTCGGTCACCGCATCGGTGTAGTCGGCGAGGTGCTCCAGCGGCACCGCGCAATCCTCGATGAACGAGACCGGCTTCGCGTCGCCCTTCATCGACATCATGATGTTAAGGCAGGCCTCGCGGACCTCCCAGACCGAGCGCTGGCGCGCCGGCTCCAGGATCTCGACGACGGCGCCGGGGAAGCCGTGATCGGCCATGCACGCGTCGAGGCGCTTCAGGTCGCGCTTGAGGGCGGCGAGATCGTCGCCGGCGAATTCCGCCAGCAGCAGGCAGTTCGGCTTGCCGCGGGTGATGTCAGCCAATGTCGCCCGGAACAGCGGGATGTCGGCGCCGAGCACCAGCACGTTGTTGTCGACCAGCTCCACCGCCACGGGATCGAGGGCGACGATGTGCTGCGTCGTCTCCATGGCCGCCCGGAACGACGGGAAGTGGCAGACGCCCATCAACCGGTGCGCGGGCAGGCGCGACAGCTTGAGGGTCACTGACGTGGTGGCGGCCAGCGTCCCTTCCGAGCCGACCAGCAGATGCGCGAGGTTCGGCCGCGGCTCGACCAGGGCGTCGAGGTTGTAGCCGCCCACGCGGCGCTGCACCTTCGGGTAGCGGGCCGCGATCTCGTCGCGATGGAGGAGGGCGAGGGCGCGCATGCGCTCGGCCAGGGATTCGGCGTGCGCCGAGCCGGTGACCCCCGAGGCCGCGTTGCCGGTCAGGCCGAAGCCGAACGCCTCGCCGTCGGGCAGCAGCGCATCCATCGCCAGGACGTTGTCGCTCATCTTGCCGTAGCGCAGGGAGCGGGCGCCGCAGGAATTGTTGCCGGCCATGCCGCCGATGGTGCAGCGGGTCGCCGTCGAGGGTTCGACGGGGAAGAACCAGCCATCGGCCTTCACCCGGGTGTTCAGCCGCTCCAGCACCAGACCGGGCTCGACCGTGATCGTGCCGCCCTCTGGGTCGTAGGCGCGGATGCCGTTGAAGTGGCGCGCGCAATCGACCACCAGCCCCGAGCCGATCGGCTGGCCGTTTTGCGAGGTGCCGCCGCCGCGCAGGATCACCGGCGCGCCGTGATCGGCCGCGATCCGTAAGGTTGCCGCGATGTCCGCGGCCGAGCGCGGCAGGACCACGCCGGCCGGCATGATCTGGTAGATCGAGGCATCGGTGCTGTAGCGGCCGCGGGTGAACGCGTCGAACCGCGCCTCACCCTGAAGCTGTTCCGCGAGCTTGCGGGCCAATCCGCCATCGTGACGTGCCGCCGCGCGCGGCGACACCGCACTCCGAGCCTTGGCTTGCGTCACGGCCGATCCCTCCCGAGGGCGCGTCCCCGCCCATCGGGAGGATTGTATTCAAAATTCACGATCGGGAAAGCCGTGGTCGTGCCGCACCGGCGATGCGGACGATCACTCGACCCCGGGATAACCCCGTCGGGCCGACCGTCAGATCGTCATGCCACCGTCGATGGAATAGCTCTGGCCGGTCACGAACGCGGCCTCGTCGCTCGCCAGGAACACCACCAGCGGGGCGATCTCTTCGGCCTTCGCCAGCCGGCCCATGGGCTGGCGGGCGATGAAGGCCTTGCGGGCTTCTACGGGATCGTCGAACGCGTTGATCCGGTCGGCGAGCGAGGGCGTGTCGACCGTGCCGGGGCAGACGCAGTTGCAGCGGATTCCGCGGCCGACGTAATCCGCCGCCACCGACTTGGTCAGGCCGATCACGGCAGCCTTGGTCAGCCCGTAGACGAAGCGGTTCGGCAGGCCGCGCAGCGACCCGGCGACGCTCGCCATGTTGACGATGCTGCCGGCGCCGGCCTCCAGCATCCGGGGCAGGACGGCGCGGATCGTCCAGAACTGCGACCGGACGTTGAGGTTCACGGCGAAGTCGAAATCGGCGTCGCTGGCATCGAGCACCGTGCCGGCATGGACGTAGCCGGCGCAGTTGAACAGCACGTCGATCCGGTCGAGCCCGCCGGCCACCGCCTCGATCTGCCCCCGGTCCAGCACGTCGAGGGGCGCGGTGGTGACGTTCTCCACCCCGTCGAAGGTCCGGAGCGCCTCCGCCCGGACATCGGTGGCGAGCACCTGCGCGCCTTCACGCGCCATCGCCAGGACGCTCGCCCGGCCGATGCCCTGGCCGGCGGCCGTCACCAATGCTGTCTTGCCCGCGAGACGCATGCTCCGATCCTCCCCATGGTGCGGTCGTCGTGCCGCTTCGGCTCCAGTCTGCCGCGATCCGGGCCGCGGCGTAAGCCAGGGCGCGGTGTTTCAGGAGAGCATCCGGGTGTCGCCGTCGATGGAGATCGCTTGCCCCGAGATGGTCCGGCCCCGGGGCGAGCAGAGCAAGAGGATCTGATCGGCCAACTGGCGGGCGGTGACGTAGTCCTTCACCGACACGAACGAGAAGGCGCGGGCCTCCATCTCGGCAAAGCTCGTGCCCTGCTGCTGCGCCTTGGCCTCCAGGACCCGGCGCTGCCGGTCGCCGGCGACCAGACCGGGCAGGATCGCGTTCACCCGGATGCCGGCCTCGCCCAGCTCGATCGCCAGGGACTTCGTGAAGCCGATCACGCCCCATTTCGCCGCCGCGTAGGGGCTGCGCAGGCCGAAGCCGAACTTGCCGGCCGCCGAGGACAGGTTGACGATCGAGCCGTTGCTGCTCGCGCGCAGGTGCGGCACCGCGAGCCGGGCGCAGTTGAACTGGCTGGTCAGGCAGACCGTCAGGCAGCGGTCCCATTCCTCCGGGGCGATCTCCTCGACCCGCCCGGTCGGCCCGGCGATGCCGGCATTGTTGACGAGCACGTCGAGGCCGCCGAGGTGATCGACGACCTGATCCATCATGGCGGCGACCTGCTCCCGGTCGGCGACGTCGGTCCGGCTGCGCCCGACCTCGGCGGGCAGCGCCGCAAGCGCCGCCTCGTCGATGTCGCAAGCGAAGACCCGCGCGCCTTCCTCAAGGAACGCATCGACGATGCCGCGTCCGATTCCAGCGGCGCCCGCCGTTACGAGCACGCGTAAGCTGGCGATTCCGAGATCCATATCGCTCCTCCCGTTTCAAGCATCGTCCCGAAGGCGCTTGCCGCCTTTCTGACGCAGACGATGCGCACCAAAACTACGCGTCCCGCAGACCCCCGCGGGACAGGATGAAATCCGCCGCTTCGCGGATGTCCGCAGCCAGAGCGGCAGCCGCTGCGGGCCCGTCCTGAGCCTCGATCGCGACGAGCGCTTCGGCATGCCGCCGCAGCGCAAAGCCCTGGAGCAGCCGCTCGGGATGGGCGCGCAGGTCGAGGTTGATCACCGGCCCCGCCTTCAGCCACAGCCGGGCGAGGACCTCTTGGAGCGGCGCCAGCCCGCAGGCAGCGTAGATCGCGAAATGCAGGTCGCGGTTGAGCCGGACCGCCCGGGTGCAATCGGGCTCCGCCGATTCGGCCTCGGCCCGGAACGCCGCCTCGGCCCGGCGGATCGCGGCGAGGTCCGCCTCGCTCCGATGCTCGGCGGTCCGGGCGGCGGCGATGCCTTCGATCGCCATGCGGGTCTCTGCCAAAGCCCGGAAATCCCGCGCGGTCATGACCGGCACCCGAATCGCCCGAGTCGGCGCGACTTCGAGCACGCCGTCGGCCACGAGGCGGCTCACCGCCTCGCGCACCGGCATCACCGAGACGCCGAGCGCGGCCGCGCTCTGGCGCAGGGACAGCCTGTCGCCGGGCGTCAGCCGCCCGGAGGCGAGCAGATCCGCCAGGGCCTCATAGGCGGTGTCGGCGAGGGTGCGCCGCTCCAACTGGGGCAATTCGGCCAGAGCCAATCTAGAACTCATGTGCCGACACTAGACGCATGTGGCACTATCGCGCTAGTGATCTGTGATCACAGTTCGGGTGAGGGCCGCCAGAGCCCGCCAAAAAGCCCAACTGGAGGAAAGGCACGGGAGCGGAACGATGACGGACCGGTTCGGGGATTCTCTCTCTCGCCGCGGCCTGTTGCAGGTCGGCGGCGCGGCGCTCATCGCACCGGCGCTCGCCAGCCCGGCCCTGTCCCAGGGGCAGTCCGACGTGATCCGGATCGGCCACCTGACCCCGCGCACCGGCTTCCTCGGGCCGCTCGGCGAGTTCGCCGTCCAGGCCGCCCAGCTCGCGGTCGAGGAGATCAATGCCGGCGGCGGCATCGCCGGCCGCAAGGTCGAACTTTTGTCGGAGGACAGCGTCAATCCGCAGACCGCCTCGGCCAAGGCCGAGCGCATGGTCCAGCGCGACCGCGTCGCCTGCCTGGTCGGCGAGATCAACTCGGCCTCGGCGCTTGCGATCAGCCAGGTGGCGCAGCGCGAGAAGGTGCTGTTCATCAACACCGGCGCGAACTCGGACGCGCTGCGGGGCGCCGATTGCAAGCGCTACCTGTTCCACGTCGAAGCGCAGAACACCATGATGGTGCGCGCCGCCGGTCGCGCTCTGGTCGAGAAGGGGCTGATCAAGGGCAAGAAGGTCTACGCGCTGACCGCCGACTACGCCTTCGGTCACGACCTGCTGAAGCAGGCAAAAAAGTTTTTCCCCGCCAACGAGGCCACCATCGCGGGCGAGGACCTGATCCCCACCGAGCTCACCGACTTCTCGCCCTTCCTGCTCAAGCTGCGCCAGGGCCGGCCGGATCTCGTGATCTGCAACCTCGCGGGCGCCCAGATCACCAACTTCCTCAAGCAGTACAGCGAGTTCGGCCTGCCGTTCCCGGTCGCCGGCTTCGGGTTCGACACGGCGCTCGCCTGGGGCGCCGGCCCCGGCAACTTCCTCGGCACCTGGCCGGTGATCTGGCACCACCGGATCGACTCGCCCTCGGCCCAGAAATTCGTTGCGGCGTTCCGGGCGAAGTACAAGAAGCCGCCGGAGAACCAGGGGTGGGGCGACTACACGGCGATGAAGATCGTTGCCCAATCCATGAACGAGCTGAAGACGACGGATTCCACCAAGGTCGTCGAGCACCTGGAGAAGGGCGCGACCTTCGACATCGCCAAGACCCGGGAGGGCTATTTCCGCCCCTGGGATCACGAGCTGATGCAGGAGATGTACGCGATCACCGCCCTGCCGGCGGATCAGGTCAAGAATCCCTACGACATCTTCACGGCCACCGGGCCTCTGCCCGGTGCCGGCGAGAACCTCGAGGTCCTCGCGACCACCCGCGACGAGAACGCCTGCACCTTCCCGGCGTGAGGCGGCCATGCAGCTCGTCTTCATCCTGGAACAGGTGCTCAACGGCCTGCTGATCGGCGTTCAGTACCTGCTGATCGCGCTTGGTCTTTCGCTGATCTTCAGCCTCGGCGGGATCGTGAATCTCGCCCACGGCGCGTTCTACGCCATCGGCGCCTACCTGACGGTGGTGCTGACCCCGACGATCGGCTTCGGCGGCGCGCTGGTCGCCTCGCCGTTGCTGGTGGGGGTGCTGGGCCTTGTGATCGAACGGTTCCTGCTCCGGCGGTTCTACCGGGGCGATCCCACCCTCGGCCTGCTCCTGACCTTCGGCCTCGCCATGGTCGCCGAGCAGGCCCTGCGCATGGCCTTCGGGGCGGCGCCTCTGCCTTACGGGATCCCGAGCTGGCTGCGCGGCCAGGTCTTCATCGGCGACCTGATCTACTCGCGCTACCGGCTGTCCATCCTGGTGGTGGCGCTAGCCTGCGTCGGCGGCCTGTGGCTGCTCCTGACCCGCACCAGCTTCGGCCGCGTGGTCCGGGCCGGGGTCCAGGATCCCGACATGGTCGCCGCGCTCGGCATCTCCCTGCGGCCCTACATGACCGCGGTGGTGACGATCGCGGTCGGGCTCGCGGCGCTCGCCGGCACCATGATGGCGCCGGTCACCGGGGTTCACCCCGCCATGGGCGCCGAGATCCTGACCTTCGCCTTCGTGGTGGTGGTGATCGGCGGTCTCGGCTCCTTCTGGGGCGTCGTCCTCGCGGCGCTGATCGTCGGCGTCGTCCGGGGGCTCACCGCCTACGCCTACCCGCCGGCCACGGAGGCCGCCGTCTACGGCCTCATGGTGCTCGTCCTGCTGCTGCGCCCGCGCGGCCTGTTCGGCGAGCAGATCGCCCGATTCGAGTGAGCGGGAGCAGCCCCATGTCCGGAACCGCCGAACCGCTGCCGCTCGCCATCCCCCAGCGCGGCCTGATCCTGCGCGAGAGCCGCCAGCTCTGGGCGGCGCTCGCCGCCCTGATCGTCCTGCCCTTCGCCCTCGACGCGATCGGCCTGACCCTGATCACCGCCACCGATGTGGTGATCTTCGCGCTGGCCGTTCTCGGCCTCAACATCCTGGTCGGCTGGACCGGCCTCGTCTCCTTCGGCCATGGGGCGTGGTTCGGGATCGGCGCCTACGCGGTGGCGATCCTGCAGACCCGCCTGGCCCCCGGCGACATGGCCCTGCCGCTGTTCGGCGCGCTGGCGATCACCGGCCTTGCGGCGCTCGCCGGCGGCGCGCTGATCCTGCGGCGGCGGGGCGTCTACTTCTCGCTGCTGACGCTCGCTTTCACCGCGATGCTCTACGCCATCGCGTTCCGCTGGACCGACCTCACCGGCGGCGAGAACGGCATCGGCAACCTGCACCGCTGGGAGGTGCTACAGCAGCCCGGCGCCTATTACGCGGCGGTCTCCAGCATCGCCTTCGTGGTTCTGGTGGGGCTCTGGCGGTTCCGCCGCTCGCCGATGGGGACGTTGCTGGTCGCGATCCGCGAGAACGAGCAGCGCGCTGGCTTCCTCGGCTACGCCACCAACCGCTACAAGCTCGCCGCCTTCGTGATCTCGGCCTCGATCACCGGGCTCGCCGGGGCGCTCTCGGCCTACAGCCACCGCTTCACCTCGGCCGACCCGATCTCCATCGCGTTCTCGGGCGAATTGCTCGCGATGGTGGTGATCGGCGGGATGCGCTCGTTCCTCGGGCCGGCGCTCGGCGCCCTGTTCTACATCCTGTTCCGGGAGTTCCTGTCGATCTACACCGCCGACTGGCTGCTGTATTTCGGGCTGCTGTTCGTCGCCTTCATCGTGTTCTCGCCGGACGGGCTCGTGGGCATCGCGGCGCGGCTGATGCGGCCGTTCCGGCGCGTGCCGAGCGAGGGCGCCGCCATGTCGGCCCGCCGGGCCGGCGCCTCCGGCCGGGTGCCCGCCCGGTTCATCGCCGAGGGGCGGACCGACGGGCCGGTGCTGATCGCCGAGGACATCAAGAAGAGCTTCGGCCCGGTGGCGGCGGTGCGCGGCGTGTCCTTCGCGGTGGCCGACAGGACCCTGCACGCGCTGATCGGCCCGAACGGCGCCGGCAAGACCACGGCGTTCAACCTGCTCTCCGGGATGTTCCGGCCGAATGCCGGCCGGATCCTCCTCGACGGGCGCGAGATCGCCGGGCTCGAGCCGCACGCGATCACCCGGGCCGGGCTCGGCCGGTCGTTCCAGATCACCAACCTGTTCCCGGGCCTGTCCGTGGAGGAGAACATCCGGCTCGCGGTCCAGGCGCGCCATCCGGCCCATATGAGCCCCTGGCGCGACGCCCTCGGCGTCCGGGAAATCGCCGACGACACGGCCGAGCTGCTGCGCTGGACAGGGCTCGCCGGGATCGAGAAGGCCGAGGCTGGCAGCCTCTCCTACGGCGGCCAGCGGCTCCTCGACATGGGACTGGCGCTGGCGACGCGGCCCCGGGTGCTGCTGCTCGACGAGCCCCTGGCCGGCCTCGCCGCCGCCGAGCGCGAGCGCGTCGGCGACTTGATCAAGGCGCTCTCGGCCGACATCCCGGTGCTGCTGGTGGAGCACGACATCGATCGGGTGTTCCGGCTCGCCGACCGGGTCACCGTCATGGCCGACGGGGCCGTGCTGGTCGACGGATCCGTGGCCGATGCCCGGGACGACGAACGCGTCCAGGCGGTCTATCTCGGCTCGGGCACGGAGGCGATTGCCGCCAAGCCCCGGGCGAGTGCGGCGGCGCCCGAGACGCTGCTCTCCATGGCCGGCGTCGATACCTTCTACGGCAAGTCGCACATCCTCAACGGCGTCGATCTCACCGTGCATAAGGGCGAGGTGGTGGCGCTGCTCGGCCGCAATGGCGCCGGCAAGTCGACCCTGCTGAAGACGCTGATCGGCACCGCGCCGCCAGCCGCAGGCCGGATCGTGCTGGCCGGCCAGGACATCGCCGGGCTGACGCCCGACCGGATCGCCCGGCTCGGCATCGGCTACGTGCCGCAGGGCCGGGCGCTGTTCTCCGGGATGAGCGTCGCCGAGAATCTCGGCCTCGGCCGGCTGCGCCGGCTCACCGGCGCCGGCATCCACTGGGACGAGGACAAGGTCCTGGAGTTCTTCCCGCGGCTGAAGCAGCGCTGGAGCGTCGACGCCTCGCGTTTGTCGGGGGGCGAGCAGCAGATGGTCGCGGTGGCCCGGGCGCTGTCCGGCGATACCCGCCTCCTGCTCCTCGACGAGCCGTTCGAGGGCCTGTCGCCGGCCGTGACCGAGGAACTGTTCGAGGCGTTCGACCGTCTGCGCCGGGAGATCGCGATCATCCTGGTCGACCACCACCTCGACCTCGCGCTGGCCCTTTCGGACCGCACCGTCGCGCTGGAGCGCGGCAGCGTCCAATGGACCGGCGAGTCGCGCCTGTTGCGCGAGGACCAGGAGCTGCGGCGAAAGGTTTTGTGGCTATGACGGACAGCGTCGCGATCATCGGCTCCGGCCTGATCGGCCGGGCCTGGGCGATGATCTTCGCCCGCGCCGGCTGGGATGTGCGCCTGTTCGACGCCGCTGACGGCGTCGCCGAGGCTGCGATCCCGCTCTGTGCCGAGGGCCTGCGGGTGCTCGCCGAGCACGGGCTCTGCCGCGATCCGGACGCGGCGTCCGGCCGTATTCGTGCGCCCAAAAGCCTCGCCGCCTGCCTCGACGGCGTCGGCTTCGTCCAGGAAAACGGGCCGGAACGGCTCGACGTGAAGCAGGCCCTGTTCGCCGAGCTCGATGCGCTGGCGCCGCCGGAGGCGATCATCGCCTCGTCCTCCTCGGCGATCCGCTGCTCGCTGTTCACGGAAGGCCTGCCCGGACGCGGGCGCTGCCTGATCGGCCATCCGGTCAACCCGCCGCATCTGATCCCGCTAGTGGAAATCTCGGGTGCGCCGTGGACGGACGCGGCGGTCCTGGACCGCGCCCGGCTGATCTACGAAGCCATCGGCCAGGTGCCGATCACGGTGCTGAAAGAGATCGAGGGCTTCATCCTCAATCGACTCCAAGGGGCGCTCCTGGCGGAGGCCTTCCGCCTCGCCTCCGAGGGCTACGTCACGCCGCAGGATCTCGACAGGACCGTCGCGGATGGGCTCGGCCTGCGCTGGAGCTTCATGGGTCCGTTCGAGACGATCGAGCTGAACGCCCCCGGCGGCATCGCCGATTACTGCGCGCGCTACACCGGCTTCTACAAGAGCCTCGCGGCCGATCCGGCCCCGCCCGCTGTCTACGAGGCGCCGGCCACCGAGGCGATCCTGGCGCAGTGGCGGGCGCCCGCGGATCTCCCCGCCCGCATGCGCCGCCGGGATGCCCGGCTTGCGTCCCTGCGGGCCCACAAGCTTTCACAGAAGGACTGAGCATGGCCCCCCAGCGGAAAGTCATCATCACCTGCGCCGTCACCGGCGCGATCCACACGCCGAGCATGTCGCCGCATCTGCCGGTGACGCCGGAAGAGATCGCCGACGCCGCCATCGGCGCTGCCGAAGCCGGCGCGGCGATCGTCCACCTGCACGCCCGCGACCCCGAGACCGGGCAGCCCGACCAGACGCCCGAGGCGTTCGCCAAGTTCCTCCCGGTGATCAAGCAACGCTCGGGCTGCGTGGTGAACCTCACCACCGGCGGCGCGCCGACCATGTCGATCGAGGAGCGCGTGCGTCCCGCCGCGACCTTCCAGCCGGAGGTCGCCTCGCTCAATCTCGGCTCGATGAATTTCGGCCTGTTCGGCATGCTCGACCGCTTCAAGGACCTGAAGCACCAATGGGAGCGCGACTATCTCGGCAACAAGGACATCATCTTCCGCAACTCGTTCGGCCAGATCGAGCATATCCTCACCACCTGCGCGCCGAACGGCACCAAGTTCGAGTTCGAGTGCTACGACACCGCCCACCTCTACAATCTCAAATACTTCTTCGACCGCGGGCTGGTGAAGGCGCCGCTGTTCATCCAGACGGTGTTCGGCCTGCAGGGCGGCATCGGCGCGCATCCGGACGACGTGATGCACATGAAGCGTACGGCCGACCGGCTGTTCGGCGATCAGTACCACTGGTCGGTGCTGGGGGCCGGCCGCAACCAGATGAACATCGCCGCCATGGCCGCCGCGATGGGCGGCAACGTCCGCGTCGGCCTGGAGGACAGCCTGTGGGACGGGCCGGGCAAGCTCGCCGAGACCAACGCCACGCAGGTCCGCCGCGTCCGCTCCATCATCGAGGGGCTGGGCCTCGCTATCGCATCGCCCGATGAGGCGCGGGAGATGCTGGCGCTGAAGGGCGGGGACAAGGTCGCGTTCTGAGGAGGGTCCACCCTTGCTTGTGCGGTCGCCGACGTGGGCATATGTTAAGCCATATGCCGGGAGGTGAGCATGGAGCGGATCGCCAAGGTCTTCAGGAATAACCGCAGCCAAGCCGTCCGAATTCCGAAGGAGTTCGAATTGCCTGGCGACGAAGTGTCGGTCTCTCGACAACCCGATGGGAGCCTGATCCTTCGACCACGGCTTCGCCTCGAGGCTCTCATCGCGTCGCTGGAACCACTTCTGCCGGAAGACAGGTTGGACGAAATCCCGGATCTCGAGGCGGAAGACGTCGTTCTGTGAGCGGCATCGTGCGCTATCTACTCGATACCAACATTCTGTCGGATCTCATCAATCGCGGGCGGGACGGCCCAGTCGCCGCCATGCTCGAAGGGCGCACAGCCAATGTGTGCACGAGCATCGTGGCGGCCGCCGAGATCCGGTATGGCGTGGCGCGAAAAGGGGCTCAGTCTCTAGCAGACCGCGCCGAAACAGTGCTCGGAACGATTCCGATCGCCCCTTTGGCGGCGCCGGCCGATCGTTATTACGGTGAGATCCGCGCGCTCCTCACAAAGCGGGGGACGCCGATCGGGCCGAACGACCTCCTGATCGCTGCCCAATGCCTCGCCTTGAATCTATGTCTTGTCAGCGCGAACCTGAGTGAATTCCGCCGCGTTCCAGGGCTGGAAATCGAGAATTGGCTCGACCCACATGCCGTGGGCAACGACGTGCATTAACGTCGCCAGCAAGTGCCTATCCCGGCACGCCAAAGACTTTGGCGAGGGCCTCATCGTCCACGCCGGTGATCTCCAGGCGCTTCATCCGGCCCTGATGGCCGGCAACGATCTGGACGGCGCCGGCCGCGATCCTGAGAGAGCCGGCGATCAGCCGTTCGAGCGCCGTGTTGGCGGCGCCGTCGACCGGCGGGGCGGCGACGCGCACCTTGAGACAGGGGGCGCCGTCCGCGTCGCGGATCCAGCCTTCCACGGCGTCGCGTCCGCCGCGCGGGGTCAGCCGGACGGTCAGCCGCAGCGGTTTGACCGCCGTCTCCGACGGGGCTCGTGCCACCGCACCCGCCTTCAGAAAATCTTGCCCGGGTTCAGCCGGTTGTCCGGATCGAGCGCGCGCTTGATCAGACGCATGGCGCCGATCTCCTCCGGCGAGCGCGACAGGGGCAGCTTGCTGCGCTTCTCCAGGCCGATGCCGTGCTCGGCCGAGACCGAGCCGTTCAGCTCGGCGAGCGGCGCGTAGATCGCGGCGTCGATGGCCGCGTTGCCGGCCGCGTCGAGGCGCGTCGTGTTCCAGTGCAGGTTGTTGTCGCCGATATGCCCGTAGACCACCGCGCGGCAGCCCGGGACCGCCGCTAGGCGTTCGAGGGCACCTTGGACGTAGCCGTTCATCTTCGAGAGCGGCACGCTGATGTCGAAGGCGCGCTCGATCCCGTTGGCGTTCAGGTGCTCGACGCGGTCACGGATGCGCCACATCCCCCGGCGCTGCTCTTCCGAGGAGGCCACGGCCGCGTCGAGGATCGTGCCTTCGCCCATCAGGCCTTCCAGCAGGCCGAGGAAGCGGTCGGATTCCTCCGGCACGCACTCGACCTCGATGATGGCGTAGAACGGGTAGTCGTAGCCCAGCGGCGGCGTCGCCCGGCCGGGCGCGGTCATCAGCTTATAAAAATCCGGCCACAGGCCCTCGAAGGAGGACACGCGCCCCTGGAAGGCACTCTGGGCGGCGCGCAGCACCCGGGCGCTGTCATCGACCCCCGGGCAGGCGATCAGCGCGGTGGCGTACCCGGCCGGCTCAGGCCGCAGCCGTAGGACGGCGCGGGTGACGATGCCGAGCGTCCCCTCGGTGCCGACGAAGATCTGCTTAAGGTCGAGCCCGGTGTTGTTCTTGATCAGCGGCCGCATGGACGAGACCACCGTGCCGTCGGCCAAAACCGCCTCCAGACCCAGCACCATCTCGCGCATCATGCCGTAGCGCAGCACCCGCAACCCGCCGGCATTGGTGGAGATCGCGCCGCCGATCGTGGCCGAGCCCCGGGCGCCGAGATCGAGGGGAAAGAATAGGCCGCTCTCGGTCGCCGCGTTCTGCACGCTCTCGAGGGTGGCGCCGGTGCCGACCACCACGGTCATGCCCAGCGGATCGACCGGCTCGATGCCGGTCATCCGCTCGGTGGACAGGGTGATTTCGTCCGGCGCGCAGAGGGTGCCGTCGACAAGGCCGGTGGCGCCGCCGCGCGGGACCACCGCGACACCGGCTTCGTGGCAGGCGGCCATCACGGCGCTCGTCTCGGCAGTATTGCGCGGCCGGACCAGGGCGAGCGCGGCGCAGGGCTCGGTCGGCCGAGTCCAGTTCGCCGAGCGGCCGCGCAACTCCTCGCCGGTGACGAGGCCGGACGGCCCGACGATGTCGGAGAGACGCGCGAGGATGGATCCGGCTTCTGTCATCGGCTTGTTCCGGGGAGCTTCAGCGCGAGCCTCTGTCACAGAATCCCGCGCGCCGCGAGGTTGCGCATCAGCGCGCGGGCGCCGAACGTCCAGGGCTCGCAGGCATCGCAGGGGCGCATGCGGTTGACGAGCCGGCCGAGTTCCGGGCTCGCCACCACCACGCGGTCGTTCTCCGCGTGGGTGAAGCCGAGGCCCGGCCCGTGCCGGTCCTGGATCGGCGCGAACATCGTTCCGAGCAGCAGGATCGCCCCGTCCGGGTAATCGTGCGTGCGCCCCATCAGGGCGGCGACGAGCTCTTCCGGATCGCGGCTGATCTCGGCCAGCGGCGAGGTGCCCTCCATCCGGAACCCGTCGGTGCCGATGACTTCGAGGGTCACGGTGGTGCGCCGGATGTCGTCGAGGCCAAACGTTTCGTCGAACAGGCGAAGGAACGGCCCCAGAGCGCAGGAGGCGTTGTTGTCCTTCGCCTTACCGAGCAGCAGCGCGGAGCGCCCTTCGAAGTCGCGCAGGTTCACGTCGTTGGCGAGCGTCGCCCCGACGATCTTTTGTTGGGATGAGACGGCCAGCGCGACTTCCGGCTCGGGGTTGTTCCAATGCGATTCCGGATGCAGCCCGGCATCGGCGCCGCAGCCGACCGCGGAGAGCGGCTGCGCCTTGGTGAAGATCTCGGCGTCCGGCCCGATCCCGACTTCGAGATACTGGCTCCAGGCGCCCTGGGCGACCAGCACGTCCTTCAACGCCATCGCCTCGGGCGATCCGGGTTTCAGCTGGCGCAGGTCGCGGCCGACCAGGCGCTCGACCTCGGCGCGGATCGCCGAGGCGGCGGCGAGGTCGCCCCGGGCCCGCTCCTCGATGACCCGCTCCAGCATGGAGGTCGCGAAGGTGACGCCGGCGGCCTTCAGCGCCTGGAGATCCACCGGGGCGAGGAGCCACGGACGCCCGGGATCGCGGCTGTCCGGCGGGGTGTTGGCCACGATCGCGTCGAGGCTGCCGAGATCCGTTCCCTCGGCGGCCCGCAGCGCGGCGGCGGGATCCGGCGCCTCGCACAGGTCGCTGACGGTGGCGAACCGGGCGGTGATGTCCACGACCCGCAGGTCGCCGTCCGAACCCGCGCGGATCGCCACGACACTCGGGCCGTTCACATCCGGGCGCCACACCCGGCCGACCAGGGCACCGCGACCGGCATCGTCGGGCAGGATCTCGCGGGCGCTCAGACCGGATAATGCCATGCTGTCCTCATCCCTCGGGATTTTTTGGTCTTTCGCCTCGCTGGTCCGCGCGCGATCCGTCCTGGACATCGCGCCGCCAGCGGGGCCGACACGACCCGCCTTAACATCCGGCTCCGATTCGAGCGCCGGCAGAGTGTTTCATGCCGGCAGCCTCGTCACCGATCCAAAGCGGTGGTCCGGACGGATCGATCTTCGGGACGGCTCGACGCGTAATCCCATCGGTTGCACAAAAAATCCATAGGGAAGACCCTGACAGAAGCGGGCTATGATTTAAAATTCAGATGCGGTCGGCTTGCTTTCCGGAAGGCGCTCCCGTGTACTGCTTCCAGAGGAGTCGCCGTTAGAGTGACCCTGATCGGGAGGACGCATGGCCTCGGTGGGAATCCGCGAGGTTCGCAAGGCTTTCGGGTCGACGAACGTCCTGCACGGTGTGTCCGTGGACATCCGGGATGGGGAGTTCGTGATCCTGGTCGGGCCTTCGGGCTGCGGAAAGTCGACCTTGCTGCGGATGATTGCCGGTTTGGAGAATATCTCCGGCGGCGAGATCCGTATCGGCGAGCGTGTCGTCAATGATGTTCCGCCCAAGGAGCGGGACATCGCGATGGTGTTCCAGAACTACGCTCTCTATCCGCATCTCACGGTGCGGGAGAACATGGCGTTCTCCATGCGGATCCGGAAGGCGGGTGCTGCCGAGATCGACACGCGGGTCAGCAAGGCCGCGCAGATCCTCGGGTTGACCCATCTCCTCGACCGCTATCCGCGCCAGCTCTCCGGCGGGCAGCGCCAGCGCGTCGCCATGGGGCGGGCGATCGTGCGCGATCCGCAGGTGTTTTTGTTCGACGAGCCGCTGTCCAACCTCGACGCCAAGCTGCGCGTGGCGATGCGGACCGAGATCAAGGAACTCCACCAGCGCCTGAAGACCACGACCATCTACGTCACCCACGATCAGATCGAGGCCATGACCATGGCCGACCGGATCGTGGTGATGCATGACGGCGTGGTCGAGCAGATCGGCCCGCCGCTGGAACTCTACGACCGGCCCGACAACCTGTTCGTGGCGGGCTTCATCGGATCGCCGGCGATGAATTTCGTGCACGGCACGGTCCGGCGAAACGGCCACTTGGTCTTCGCCGCCGATACGGGCCTGATCATTCCCCTGACCCAGGCACCGGCGGGCGTCGAGGGCCGCAAGCTCGTCCTCGGGATGCGGCCGGAGCATTTCGATTTGGCGTCGGACGGGATCGCCGCCGAGGTCGTGGTCGTCGAGCCGACCGGCTCCGAGACCATGCTGGCGGTGCGGGCCCAGGGCCAGGATTTCACCTGCGTGCTGCGCGAGCGCGTGAGCGAGGGGCCGGGCGAGACCGTCCACCTGCGGCCGAACCGCGTGCACTTCTTCGATGCCGAGACGGGCCGGCGCCTGCCGACCTGACCGCCCCCGATCCCTCCAGGGAGTGACGCCACGATGTCCAAACTCGACCGCCGTTCCCTCCTGGCGGGTGCCGCCGCGACCGGCCTCGCCGCCGGCGCCGATCTCCTCGGCTTCGCCCGGGCCTGGGCGCAGACCGCCGAGTGGAAGCCCGAGCCCGGCGCCAGCCTGTCGGTGCTACGCTGGAAGCGCTTCATCCCCAGCGAGGACGAGGCGTTCCTGCGGATGGTCGACGCCTTCACCAAGGCGACCGGCGTCAAGGTCTCGGTCACCAACGAATCCTTCGACGACATCCAGCCGAAGGCCTCCGTCGCCGCCAATACCGGGCAAGGGCCCGACATGGTCTGGGGCCTGTTCTCGTTCCCGGCCCTGTTCCCGGACAAGTGCCTGCCGCTCGAGGACGTCGCCGAGTCCCTGGCCAAGAAATACGGCCCGTGGTTCCCGTCGGCGGAGGCCTACGGCAAGGTTAAGGGCAAGTGGATCGCGATCCCGGTGGGCTTCAACGGCGGATACCCGAACTACCGCATCTCGGCCATGCAGAAGGCCGGGTTCAGCAAGTTCCCCGAGGATACCGCCGGCTTCCTGGAACTGTGCCGGGCGCTCAAGAAGAACAACACCCCAGCCGGCTTCGCTCTCGGGCACGCCACCGGCGACGCCAATACCTGGTGTCACTGGGCGCTGTGGTCCCATGGCGGCAACTTGGTCGACGCCAACGAGAAGATCGTGATCAACTCGCCGGAGACCGCCAAGGCGCTCGAATACGTCAAGTCGATGTACGAGACCTTCGTGCCGGGCACCGTGTCCTGGAACGATTCCTCCAACAACAAGGCGTTCCTGGCGGGCGACCTGTACCTCACCCACAACGGCATCTCGATCTACGCCGCCGCCAAGAAGGATAACCCGAAGCTCGCCGAGGACATGGACCACGCGGTCTGGCCGATCGGCCCCGCCGGCAAGCCCACCGAGTTCCAGCTCGCCTTCCCGATCCTGGCGTTCAAGTACTCGAAGGCGCCCAACGCCTGTAAGGCGTTCATCGCGTTCATGATGGAGGCGTCGAACTACAATCCCTGGATCGAGGGGGCGCAGGGCTACCTGTGTGAGCCGCTGTCGAACTACCCCAAGAACCCGATCTGGACGAGCGACCCGAAGAACGCGGTGTTCGCCGAGGCGGGACGGCGGTCGCTCGCGGCCGGCGGCCAGGCGCCGGTGAGCGAGCGCATCGCCGCGGTGCTCGCCGACTTCGTGGTGGTCGACATGTTCGCGAGCCACTGCACCGGCCGGGAGGACGTGAAGACCGCGATCCGCAATGCCGAGCGCGCCGCCCAGCGCATCTTCCGCAACACCTGACGCGGCGACGCATCCCGGCCCTGTTCCCGAGGCGAACCCATGGCGCACACGGCCCTGACACAGCCTGCCCCGCTCGCGGTCCCGACCCGCTCGGCCTGGCACCGCCTGCGTGCCAGCCGCGGCTGGGCGGGCTTCTGGTTCATGCTGCCGACCGCGCTGATCCTCGGCCTGTTCCTGGCCTATCCGCTGCTGAAGGGCATCTGGCTGTCCTTCACCAACACCCGGATCGGCCGCGAGGGCACGTTCATCGGCCTGGAGAACTACGCCTGGCTCTGGGACGACGACGTATTCTGGCTCTCGGTGTTCAACACCTGCCTGTACACGGCCGTGGCGTCTGTGGTGAAGTTCGCGGTCGGCCTCTACCTGGCCCTGTTGCTCAACAAGAACATGCCGTTCAAGTCGATCGTCCGGTCGATCGTGCTGATCCCGTTCGTGGTGCCCACGGTCCTGTCGGCGATCGCGTTCTGGTGGATCTTCGACAGCCAGTTCTCGATCATCTCGTGGTCGCTGCGCCATCTGGGCATCATCGACGGCAACATCGATTTCCTCGGCGAGCCCAGCATGGCGCGGGCCTGCGTGATCTTCGCCAATATCTGGCGCGGCGTGCCGTTCATTGCGATCACGCTGCTGGCTGGCCTCCAGACGGTCTCGCCCTCGCTCTACGAGGCCGCGACCCTCGACGGTGCCTCGAACTGGCAGATCTTTTCCCGCATCACCCTGCCGCTGCTGACGCCGATCATCGCCGTGGTGATGACCTTCTCGGTGCTGTTCACCTTCACCGACTTCCAGCTGATCTGGGCGATGACCCGGGGCGGCCCGGTCAACGCCACGCACCTGATGGCGACCCTGTCGTACCAGCGCGGCATCCTATCCGGGACGCTCGGCGAGGGCGCAGCGATCGCCACCGCGATGGTGCCGTTCCTGCTCGCCGCGATCGGCATCTCGTGGTTCGGCCTCCAGCGCCGGGCCTGGCAATCCGGGGGAACCGACCGATGAGCGCGCCCGCTCCCCCCGCCCATGCCGACCCGCGCCTCGCACCGATCATGGCAGCCCGCCCCGCCGGGCTCACCGACGACAGCGAGGGGATGGCCTATCTGGAGCGTCTGCCTCGGCGGCTCGTGACCACCTACCTGCCGCTCCTGATCATCCTCGCGGTGCTGCTGTTCCCGTTCTACTGGATGGCGTTGACGGCGATCAAACCGGACGAGCAGCTGATCGACATGGAGCACTTCAACCCGTTCTTGGTTGTGGAGCCCACGTTCAAGCACATCAACAAGCTCCTGTTCGAGACGCAGTATCCGCGCTGGCTCTGGAACACGATGTACGTGTCGGTGGCCGCCACGATGCTGTCGCTGTTTGCCAGCGTGCTCGCCGCCTATGCCTGCGTGCGTGTCCGCTTCAACGGCGCGGGGTGGGTCGGCGCCGCGATCTTCCTCGCCTACCTGGTGCCGCCCTCGATCCTGTTCATCCCGCTCGCCACGATCATCCAGGCCTACGGGCTGTTCGATTCGCCGATCGCCCTGATCTTGGCCTATCCGACCATCCTGATCCCGTTCTCGACCTGGCTCCTGATGGGTTACTTCAAGACCATCCCCTACGAGCTGGAGGAATGCGCGCTGATGGACGGCGCCAGCCGCTGGCAGATCCTGACCAAGATCATCCTGCCGCTCGCCTTCCCGGGCCTGATCTCGGCCGGTATCTTCTCGCTGACGCTCTGCTGGAACGAGTTCATCTATGCGCTGACCTTCCTGTCCTCGACGCAGAACAAGACCGTGCCGATCGCGGTGGTCAGCGAGTTCGTGGATGGCGACGTCTACAAGTGGGGCTCGCTCATGGCCGGCGCCCTGCTCGGCTCCCTGCCGCTGGTGATCCTCTACTCGTTCTTCGTCGAATACTACGTCTCCGCGCTCACCGGCGCCGTGAAGGAATAGGCCGGGACGCCGGAGAAACCTGCCGCCGGCCGTTGCGCCGGCGGCCGCGATTGCTCAGACAAGCCGCTGTGACGGCGCGCAGGGAGACACCTGCGGAGCGCGATCGCAGAAGGTCACGCCATGGCCCATTTCATCGAGACCCGCGCCACCCTGGTCACCGACGCCATCGCGGGTCTGCTGGCCGCCAGCGGCGGCCGCCTCGCCCGGCTCGACGGCGATCCTGGGATCCGGGTCGTGCTGCGGGCCGAGATCGATACCGGCAAGGTCGCGGTGATCTCGGGCGGCGGCTCCGGCCACGAGCCGGCCCATGCCGGCTTCGTCGGGCCGGGCATGCTGAGCGCGGCGGTGTGCGGCGATGTCTTCGCCTCGCCGAGCGTCGATGCGGTGCTGGCCGGGATCCTGGCCGTGACCGGGCCGGCGGGATGCCTGCTGATCATCAAGAACTACGCAGGCGACCGCCTGAATTTCGGCCTCGCCGCCGAGCGCGCCCGGGCGCTCGGCAAGACGGTCGAGACCGTGATCGTCGCCGACGACATCGCGCTGCCGGAGGCGAAGCAGCCCCGGGGCGTGGCCGGCACCCTGTTCGTGCATAAGATCGCGGGTCATGCCGCGGAGGCCGGCGCGCCGCTGGAAGAGGTCGCGGCCCTCGCACGCCGGGTCGCGGCGTCGGCCCAGTCGCTCGGGATCGCAGTCTCCACCGCCACGATCCCCGGCTCGCCCCGCAGCGAACGCCTGGCCGAGGGGCAGGCCGAGCTCGGCCTCGGCATCCATGGCGAGCCGGGCGTCGAGCGGATCACGCTGCCGCAGGCGGGCGATCTGGCGCGGCTGATGACCGAACGGCTCTCGGGTGCGGGCCCGCTGGCGCTGCTGGTCAACAATCTCGGTTCGGCGACCGCCCTGGAGATGCAGGTCCTGACTCAGGCCGTCCTGACCACGGAGCTCGGCCGGCGGGTGCGCCTCCTTCTCGGCCCGGCACCGCTGATGACGGCGCTGGACATGCACGGCGCCTCGCTCTCGATCCTGCCCCTGGACGACGAACTCGAAGCGGCACTCCTGGCACCGGTGCCCATGCCGGCCTGGCCCGGCGCGGTGCGGATCGCGCCTTCTGTCCTGCGACCGATCCCGGAGGGACTCGCTGGCGAGGCCTTCTCGCCGTCGCGGGATCCGATCGTGGCCGCCCGGATCGCCGCCGTGACGCGGGCGCTCATCGCCGCCGAGGGGGCGCTGAACGCCCTGGACGCGAAAGTCGGCGACGGCGATACCGGCACGACCTTCGCGGGCGCGGCCCGGGCGGTCGCGGCCGATCTCGACCGGCTGCCGCAGGCCGATCCGCCCGCCCTGTGCCGCGCGCTCGCCGAGCGGATCGGCCGCGCGGTCGGCGGCTCCAGCGGCGTGCTGGCCTCGATCTTCTTCGCCGCCACCGCATCCTCGCTCATTGAAGGCGCGTCCTGGCCGGACGCCCTGGCCCAGGGCGTGGCCCGGGTGCGGAACTACGGCGGTGCTGGCCCGGGCGACCGCACGCTGCTGGACGCTCTGATCCCGGCGCTCGAAGCGCTACGAACCGGCGGCCTGGATGCCGCTACGTCTGCCGCCCGCTCAGGAGCCGCCGCCACGGCCGGGATGGACCGCGCCGCTACCGGCCGATCCAGCTACCTCGCGGCGGCGGATCTCGCCGGTGTCGAGGACCCCGGGGCGGCCGGGGTCGCGGCGGCGTTCGAGGCGCTGGCGGCGGCCGGTTGACGATCGATGGTGGGGATCAAGTCGCGTCTGCGTCGGCATGTCAGCCGGATATGAGGCTTCTCGCACTTTCCGGGAGCACGCGCCGCGCATCGACGAACACCGCGCTTTTGAAAGCGTTGCAGGCGATCGCGCCGACGCACATTCACATCGATGTCTATGATCGCGTTGGAAGCCTCCCGGTCTTTTCGCCGGATCTTGAGGGCCCGCTGACTCCTGTCGCGGTGCAGGATTTCATGCAGAGCGTTCATGACTGCGACGGCGTGATCCTATCGAGCCCCGAATATGTCCGGTCCATTCCCGGCGGCCTGAAAAACGCGCTCGATTGGCTCGTCTCGACGCACCACGTGATCGATAAGCCGATCGCGCTCGTCCACGCCTCCCATAGGGGCGATGACATGCTGCAGGTCTTGCGCACGGTGCTCGCGACGATCAGTACGAATTTCAATCCTGAGATCTTCTTCCGCCTGTCCCTGCTCGACGAGACGCCGGACGGCATCGCACAGATCGTCGGTGCGCCACCCACGCGCTCGGCGGCCGTGACATTTCTTGAAACGTTCGCCACCTTCTGCCGAGAGCCTGCGCCGTGCAAACCTGCCTGATCCTCGACGATTACCAGGACGCGGCGCTCGGCCTCGCCGACTGGGCGCGCCTGGCCGATCGCGTCGCCGTCTCGACCATCACCGATCACATCGCGGATCGGGAGGCCCTCGTTTCCAGGATCGAGCGGGCCGAGATCCTGGTGATCATGCGCGAGCGCACGCCCTTCCCGTCGGATCTGCTGGAGCGGTTGCCCCGGCTGAAGCTGCTGGTCACCAGTGGCATGCGCAACCTGGCGATCGACGTGGCGGCGGCGCGGGCGCGGGGCATCACGGTCTGCGGCACGGAGTCGAGCCCGACGCCGCCGACCGAATTGACCTGGGCCCTGATCCTCGGTCTCACCCGCCATCTCCCGCTCGAGAACCGGAACCTGCGCGACGGCGGCCCGTGGCAGAGCACGGTCGGGACCGATCTCGCCGGGGCGACCCTGGGCGTGCTCGGGCTCGGCAAGATCGGAACGCTGGTCGCCGCGATCGGCCGGGCCTTCGGCATGCGGGTGATCGCCTGGAGCCCGAATCTCGACGACGCCCGGGCGGCTGCCGCCGGCGTCGAGCGCGCCGAGTCCAAGGAAGCGTTGCTGGACGCGAGCGATGTGGTGACCATCCACCTCGTCCTCGGCGACCGGACGCGCGGGCTTCTCGGCGAAGCGGAACTGCGCCGGATGCGGTCGAGCGCCATCCTGGTGAACACTGCGCGGGCGCCGATCGTCGATCAGGCCGCCCTGGTCCGGGCCCTGGAGGAGAACTGGATCGCGGGGGCGGGGCTCGACGTGTTCGAGACCGAGCCGCTGCCGGCCGACAGTCCGTTCCGCCGCCTGCCGAATGTTCTGGCGCTGCCGCATGTCGGCTACGTCACGCGCAACAATTACCGGACGTTCTTCACCCAGGCGGTGGAGGATATCGAGGCGTGGCTCGCCGGCGCGCCGATCCGGCAACTGAGCTGAGGCTAGTCGGCTCGCGGGTCGACGGCATCGGCGAGACCGTCGCCGAGCAGGGTCAGGGCCACCAGGGTCGTGATCAGGAAGGCGGCCGGGCCGGCCAGCATGTGCGGCGCCGACTCGATCGCCCGGGCGCCCTCCGCGATCAGCACGCCCCAGCTGGTCTGCGGCTCCTGAACGCCGAGCCCGAGGAACGACAAAAAACTTTCCAGCAGGATTACTTGCGGCACCAGCAGGGTCGCGGCCACAGCCACCGGCCCGAAGGTGTTCGGCACGACGTGACGCAGGATGATCCGGGGCGTGCCAAGCCCGAGGGCGCGGGCGGCGCGGACGAAATCGCGCTCGCGCAGGGACAGGGTCTGCGCCCGGACGATGCGGGCCATGTCGAGCCATTCCACCGCGCCGATCACCACCAGCATCAGCGTCAGGCTCGCCCGGAAGAACACCAGCAGCAGGATGACGAAGAACACGAAGGGCAGGGCGTAGAGCACGTCGACGAGCCGCATCATCACGGCATCGACAGCGCCCCCGATGAACCCCGCCGTGGCGCCGTAGCCGACGCCGATGAGCAGGGCGACCAGGGTGGCGGTGAGCCCGATCAGCAGCGAGACCCGTCCGGCGACGAGGCAGCGGGTGAGCAGGTCGCGCCCGTGCACATCGGTGCCGAGCGGGAAGGACAGGCGCCGAAGCGGCACAGCCACGACCAGGCGCTTCCCGCCCTCCGTATCGGCGATCACGTGTGGCTCGCCGAACAGGTCGGAGCGGGGCAGGTAGACCAGGCTGCGCCGATCCACCCCAGCCTCGGAGCTGAGGGTGAGGCGCAGCGCATCGCCGTCGCGGGTCACGTCGTCGAGGCGTGCGCGCATGCGGAAGGCGAGGCGTTCCAGCGCCGGGCGCAGGTGGTCGGGATCGGGCTGCGCCGTCAGGCCGGCCGGGAGCTGGCGCAGGTCCGGATAGGCCCGGGTCGGATCGTGCCCGGTCAGCGCCGGCCCGAACAGGCAGGCCAGCGCGATCAGGATCAGCACGGCCAGGGCGGCCATCGCCACCCGCTCGCGGCCGAGACGCGACAGGGTGCGGGCGGCCGGGCCGGCCGTGGCGCGGGCGGCGCTCACGCAGCGCTCCGCAGGCGCGGGTCGAGCCAGGCGCAGGCGAGATCGGCGATCAGGTTGAGGGCGATCACCAGGGCTGCCACCAGCAGGACGGTGCCCATCACCAGCGTGTAGTCGCGGTTGAGCGCCCCTTCGACGAAGTAGCGGCCGATCCCGGGCAGGCCGAAGATCGTCTCGACCACCACCGATCCGGTGAGCAGGGCCGCCGCCAGGGGCGCCAGATAGGCCACCACCGGCAGCAGCGCGCCGCGCAGGGCGTGCCGGGTGATGCGGGCGGGCGGCAGCCCGAGGCTGCGCATCGTCCGCACCGGCTGTGTGCGCAGGACTTCGCCGAGCGAAGCCCGCGTCAGCCGGGCCAGGGCGCCAATCTGCGGCAGCGCCAGGGTGACCACCGGCAGGATCAGGTGGCTCGGCGCGCCGCCCTCCCAACCGCTCAGCGGCAGCCAGCGCAGGCTCAGCCCGAAGACGATCTGCAGGAGCGGCGCCACGACGAAGCTCGGCAGCGACAGGGTCAGCGCCGCCCCGAGGCCGAGGAGCCGGTCGAGAGCGCCGCCGCGCCGGAGCGCCGCCACGGTCCCGAGCCCGATCCCGAGGCAGGCGGCCAGCGCCAGTGCCAGGGCGCCGAGCGTCGCCGAGACCGGCAGACCGCGGGCGATCAGGTCGAGGACGCTCATGTCGCGGAACGAGAAGGAGGGCCCGAGATCGCCTCGCGCCAGGGCCGCCAGGTAGCGGCCGAACTGCACGATCAGCGGTTGGTCCAGGCCGTAGACCCGGCGCAGGTTCTCCATGGCGGTCGGCGCCAGGGGGCGCTCCAGGTCGAACGGGCCGCCGGGCGCGAGCCGCATCAGGAAGAAGCTGACGGCCACCACCGCGAACAAAGTCGGCACCGACTGGACGAGACGGCGAAGGATGAAGCGGATCACGCGTCGAGCCTCAGGAAGCGGGTCGGCGCGGCGTTGCGGACATTCGGGATGTAGCCGTGCAGCTGCGGCGCGATCAGCGCCTTCGAGCGATAATGCATCAGCGGGATCCAGGGCAGCGCGCGCAGCGCGATGGCCTCGGCCTCGTAGAGCAGGTCGGCGCGGCGGCCGAGGTCGCGCTCTGATGCCGCTTTAGCCAGCAGCGCATCATAGGCCACATCCGACCAGCGGCCAGCGTTCAGGCCATCGTTGCCGGTCTGGAGCAAAAACAAAAAGTTCTGCGGGTCGGAATAATCGGCGATCCAGGCATAGCGGGCGACATCGAAGGCGCCGCCGTCGCGCAGATAGGCGAAATGGGTCTTGGCGTCGGTGTAGACGAACCGGGTCTCGATCCCGAGATCGCGCCACATCTCGGCCACCGCCACGGCGGTGTTGCGGTTGTTGTCGCTGACGTTGAACCGGTACTCGACGGTGAGCGGCCGGCCCGGGCCGAAGCCCGCCTCGGCCAGCAGGCGGCGCGCCTCGGCCTCGTGATCGATCGGCAGGCCCTGCCGCCCCGCCGTCTCGGGGGGCGTGCGGTAATTGTCGATGCCCGGCGGGCACAGGGAATAGGCCGGGCTCATGGTGCCGCCGTAGAGCCCGTCGGCGAGGTATTCGCGATCGATCAGCAGGGACAGGGCCTGGCGGACCCGCCGGTCCGAGAACGGCGCCTTGCGGGTGTTGATCGCCAGGACTTCGAGGCCGAGCGAGGGCCCGAGCACCACCTGCGTGCCGAAGCGCCTACGCAGGTCGACGATCTGGTCGACCGGCAGCTCGGACAGGGAGTTGAGTTCCCCGGCCGCGTAGCGGCGGACGGCGGCCGACATGTCCGACATCGGCAGGAAGGCGACGCGGCGGATCGCGATCGCCGCGGCCTCGGGATGGTGCGGATTGACCTCCAGGGTAATCGCGCCGCCCGGCACCCGGTCGATCAGCCGATAGGGGCCGTTGGTCACGAAGTTGCCCGGTCGGGTGAAGGAGTCGCCGTAGCGCTCCACCGAGGCCCGGTGCACCGGCAGGGCGGTCTGGTGGGTCAGCAGTTCGAGGAAGTAGGGCGTCGGCTGTTCGAGGGTGATCGTGAGCTTGAGCGGCCCCTCCGCGGTCACCCCGAGGGCATCGCCGGCGATCTCGCCGCGATTGACCGCCGCCGCTCCGCGGATCGGCGAAAGGATCTCGGCGTATTTCGCCCCCGTGGCCGGGGCGAGCATCCGGCGGAACGCGTAGACGAAATCGTCCGCGGTCACCGGCTCGCCATTCGACCATTTTCCATCGGGGCGCAGGTCGAAGCGGAAGGTCAGGCCGTCCTCGGAGAAGGTCCAGGCGTGGGCCGCGCCCGGGATGATGGCGCCGTGGTTGTCGTAGGTCAGGAGGCCGTCGAACAGGTCGCGCAGGATATGCGCTTCCGCCACCGAGGAGGAGCGGTGCGGGTCGAGCGTCTCCGGGTCGGCATCGTTGCCGCGCCGGTAAAGCGCAGGCTCGCCGGCCCGGGCGGGCCGCGCGACCGCGAGGGCGGCGGCGCCCGCCAGCCACGCGCGCCGGCGGATCGCCATGCTCAGGCGCCGGTCTCGGCCGCCAAGCCGGCGGCTTCGATGCCCGCCACCGCACAGATCTCGTCGTTGTCGGAAGTGTCACCGGAAATGCCGACCGCACCGAGCAGCCGGCCCTCTTGGGAGCGGATCAGCACGCCGCCCGCCACCGGCACGAGTGCGGCCGGGCCGGCGACATGGCTCACCGCCGCCACGAAATAGGGCTGCGCCTCGGCGCGGGTATGGATCGCCCGGGAGCCGAGACCGAGCGCCAGGGCGCCGTTGGCCTTGCCGCTGGCGATCTCGGCCCGGCGGAGCGACGTGCCATCCTCGGCGGCGACGGATTTGAGCGCACCCCGGGCATCGTAGACCACGACGGCCATCGGCTTCAGCCCGCGGGTCCGGGCTTCGCGCAGGGCGGTGTCCACGATGCTGCGGGCGGCCTCGAGCGTCAGATCGATCATCGGATTCCACGGGCTGTCGCCGCTCCGGGCGGCGGGTTCACACTGAGAGCTTGTTTGACCGGGCTTTCCCATCCTCGCCCTCATCCTGAGGCGACGGAGCGAAGCGGAGGCCTCGAAGGAGCCCTCCAGCCGGCCGCGCGATCCCTGGAGGGCTCCTTCGAGGCTGCTCCGCAGCACCTCAGGATGAGGGGAGAGATTGGGATCTCCATCGGCAGAACCATCATTCGACTGCGAGCGTGCGGTCAAACAGGCTCTTAGAGGATCGGGACGGGACCGGTCCACCATATGGGGCTGCCGATGGCCTCAACCGTCGCGCAGGAGCCGGCCGAGCAGCGTGCCGGCCCGATCGATCGTCTCGGATGTCAGCGATGAATACCCCACCACGATCCCGGTCTCGCGCTTTTCCGTGCCCTGCAGGGCGGCGGTTTGCAGGATCAGTCCGTTGCGGCGGCAGGTGTCCTCGACACGCGTGGCGTCCAGCCCATCGGGCAGCCGCAGGAAGAAATGGAACCCGCCATGCGCGCCGAGCACGCGGAGCGGACCGCCATAGCCCTGTCGGATCGCCTCCAGGCTCCGGGCGTACTTGTCCTTGTAGACCCGCTCCATGCGGCGGATGTGCTGAGCGAAATGGCCCTCGGCGATGAACCGGGACAGGATGCCCTGGTCCAGGGTGCTGTTGCTCCGCCCGGTATCGGCCCGCAGGGTGCGCATGCGCGCGCGGATCGCCCGCGGCACGACCATGTAGCCGAACCAATATCGGCTGGTTCGGCGCGCCATCGCGACCCTCAGAGGGCGGCTTGAAGTGGCTTGGTCCCGAGCCGCGATTGTGGATCTTCAATCCGCATGTCCGGGTGCTCTACGGTTCTTTCGATCCGGCCGCCAACCTCGCGGACCGGAACTTCGCATGATCAGGACTCGATCTCGATGGACGTTTTTTGGTTCTGGATGCATATAAGCTAAGTCTCTAAACAATGTTATGGTTATTATCTGAAAGTATATTAGTAATTTACTTTATTAATAGATTATATAGCGTAATGATTTCGATAAAATCACGTTGACATGTCGCGATTATCCCAATCTCTTCCCTCATCCTGAGGTGCCGGGCGATCAAAGATCGCTTGGCCTCGAAGGAGCCCTCCAGGTATCGCGGAGGCATCTGGAGGGCTCCTTCGAGGCCTCCGCTTCGCTTCGGCACCTTGTATTAGCGAATCATGTCAGATTGCCCCTGTCCCGCGAGGGATGCCGGCTCTGGGGTGGCCACCCCAGAGCCGGCGGCGACTGTCGGATCGTTGGCACCTGAGCCTGTGGCCTGCGCCGCGGGCTGG
>NZ_JAKSYK010000062.1:0-20167 GCF_022829425.1 Methylobacterium sp. J-072
GCGCAAGCGTCATGTGCCGGATCAGGTCTCGATCGCGGCGGAGACGATCCTGGCAGACATGAGCGGCCGATTGGTGACCTGGCGGCGCGGCACCAAAGGCCGGCTGCGGGCTCGCTTCTGTGCGCTGCGCGTCCGGATGGCTGCGACGCTCCGCGTCCGTGCGCATCTGCCAGAGAAGAAGCGCCGCCACGCTGATCAAGCCAGCGGCGGTTATGAGGTTGGCGAGAACCAGCCATCGAGCCAAGGATGGTCCAAGCCATAAGCGGTCAGGGCGCCCTGGCGGGCTGGTCTCGACGTGCACCACCTCAGGCCTGCGTGGCATAAAGATCCCAGCGCACTAAGCCATGGATCAATTGCCAATCGCTTAGCGAGATGATGACAATTTGTACGGTAGAAAACGTTGGCGGCGGCGGTGGTGCTAAACGTCCTTGCAGGATCTGCCGATAGTCGTAACATTTGCGTGAAGATAACAGAGGCAGCGAGATCGGACGCGTCCGATGGACGAGAACGAGGAGCGGCGGCAGGTCCTGCTGCACAACCTCGCGACACATGCTGGCCCGGCGCGCGGCCGGCTGCGTTTATCCTTGCCGAACGCGGCAAGTCTGGCTGGGCTCGCTCCTGAGGCTCTAGAGACCATTGAGAGCGGCAGTGACGGCACGTTCTCGCTCGCCGTGCTGACGCAGCTTGCCCTGTTCCTTGGGCTTAGTGAGCTAGGCCTGCCACGTCCTCCGCCGCCGGGGATGCGCTAATCGTGCTCCAGGTTGGGATACTCATTGCTGCACCCAACACCGATGGCTGATTGGGCTATGGCTCGAACGCCTTCAGCGCGGTGTGTTTTCTCAGTGCGTCGTCTCTTCTGACGTGGTGGAGCTTTTGCTCGCTGGGCTGCTAGCGTCATCCGCGGCGGCTCCAGCACGGTCTCCGAGCATCGCCCACCGTTCCGCCTTCAGCTCGCGCTCAGCCATGAACCAGAACTGCAGGTCGTAGCCCTCAGGCCGATGGTGTCGGTCCCACAGATCGTAAGCACGCTCACGGATCTCATCGATTGACGCTACGGGCTCGGCGCGATCATTCGTAGAGGGATCCCGGCTCATTCGCTGACTTCGCCTGATCCGCCGAGCGCCGAGAGCATCACCCCGTCAGTCCCGATCTCGGAACCGCTATAGCCGAGCATCCGCGCAAGCTGATCGCGGGCGCGCCAGACCCGGCTCTTCACGGTGCCAACTTGGCAGTCCATGATCGCTGCAGCCTCCTCGTAACTAACGTTCTCGATGGCTACGAGGACCAGCGCCTCTCTCATTACCGGCGCGAGCCGGTCGAGGGCGGCGCGCACGTCCTGAAGGTCGAGGTGGCCCGCCTGATCAGGCGGGCTGGCAAGCCGGGCGGTGTAGCTCCCATCCTCGTCCTGCACCTCACGCGACCTGCGTTGACTGCTGTAGAAGACGTTGCGCAGGATCGTGAAGATCCAGGCCTCGAAGTTCGTACCCTGCTCGAAGCGTGCTCGTGCGCGCCAAGCTCGCATAAGCGCGTCCTGCACAAGATCGTCGGCCGCCGTAGGGTCTCGAGCGAGCGAGACGGCGAAGCGACGCAAGGCCGGCACTACAGCGAGCAGCAGCGCCTTAAACTCGGCGGCCTCGCGATCGTCTGCTCCTTCAAAGGCTGTATCAAGCTTGGCCAACAGCTCGGCAAAGCGATCCGCGGCGCTCAGCTCGGCTATGTCCTGTGCGTAGGCAGTCGCCAGCAGGCTGCCGAGGTGTCTCTGGATCTCATCCGAGAGAGTGGGCTCGGATTCGCGCGACATCGTTCGAAACCTATGCGTTCGATAAACCGGTCGACCACATACACTCACGGCATAGCTCGGCCAGTGCGACCAACCGCGCGGATTCTCAGCTGGCCTGATCCATCGAGGTCGCCAGCCGCTTGTCGGCAGCCCTTCTTCGGTTCCGTTTTCCCCGATTCTGACAGGGCTAGAACTTCAGTAGGCGTGCGGTTCGCGGATTTGCACCCTCCCCCCTGTGCCGGTGAGGCGGAGGCGGACGATCCAAGTTTAGATAGCGGGTCGCGGGTCCGCGCCAGCCGCAGCCATGCGGTCCACTCGGGCGAGACGATACGGACGATGTTGGTGTCGTTGCGGAAGCCGGTGATCTGGCGCTCCTCAACGGTGAGCAGCCCGAGCTTTCGGGCCTCGCGGATGGCGTTGCGGACCGTGGTCTCGGCCACTCCCGTGACTGCGGCGACGTTCGGCACCGACAAGCGGCAATCCTTCCGACGCACGACCTCGGCGGCCACGAGGGCGAGGACCGCCTGCTCAGCCAGCGTGAACCGGGCCGCGAGGCCCGGCGGAAGGCGGCCAGAAGCGGCCCAGCGGCGGCGGCGCTCCATCGAGGCATCCGTGCGCGGACGCGAGCCGACGGCTCTCCTGGGGCTTCCTGAGCGATTTGGGGGCGAAAGTGTCAAGCCAGCGTCGGCTGTTGCCGTTGGGTTCGGGCTCTGTCCTGATTTCTGTCCACTTCCGAACGAGCGCCGGGCGTCAATAAACTCAGACAGGCTCTCGGCCTCGGTCTCCGTGATCTTCCCGTCGCTGTAGGCGCGCCACAGCGCAGCCGTGATGGCGGGCAACGCGGCGCGCGTAGCCCCCTCCGCCTGTCGACGGATCTCATCGGCATAGTTCATCGAACCCGGTCCCTCACGGGCCGCGGCTAGGGTCCAGGCAAAGCCTTCCCGTTGACGGAAACGGGTTCCGTCTTGACACCCCGGGGGGTCTCATGGCTTGTGGGGAGCATTCGAAGGCGGCCCCACCAGGCCTCAGGTTTTTCAGCAGCCTCTTCCTTGCCGGGAAGGGGCTGTTGGCTTTTCAGGGTCTATCTCGCGGCGATGGTCTCCTGAATTGCCGGCTCTCGACTCGTCAAGGCGAGCCCGGCCGGAACGCTCCATGTCGGCCGGGCGGCACGGTTAAGTCAACGTTGGAAGCCCGACGATGACCGAGCTTGAGCGGGTCGAGGGCGGCATCGCCACGCTGCGGGAGAGCATCCGGATCGCACGTCTAGCGCTGGCCGAGCCTGGCCTACCGGCAGACGACAGGAGCCGCTGGCAGGCCAGCGTTGACCTCTACGAGCGACACCTGCGCGAGCTTCTGGCAGTGCGCGACGATCTGCGGTCTCTCGCCGAAGATTAAGGGCGACCACTTAGGTCCACCTCATCCGGTGCGATGTTCCCATCGGACCACCCATCTCACCGCCGTCGACCTCAGGTCGTATTGCCCTCTTCAATACGGGACTGTATGCGACCCGTGTGCTGATGCGTTTGGGAGGTGACGGAGATGAAGACCCCGATCGCCCTACGGATCGACCCGGAGATACTGGCTGCCGCTCGCGAGTGCGCGCGCCAGGACAACCGCACGCTCACCAATTTCATCGAGACCGCGCTGCGCCAACGCATCGCCGAGAAGACGTCAGCTCTCGTCGCACGCGGACGAGACTGCACTCAGCAGATTAGGGAACGCCCGCGTGACCTCTGAACACACCACAGCGTCTCTGCCCAAGGCGCGGACGGGCATCGACGGGTTCGACGACGTCACCTTCGGTGGTCTGCCCACAGGGCGGCCTTCTCTCGTCTGTGGTGCCGCCGGCTGTGGCAAGACGCTGTTTGCCACCACTTTCCTCGTGAACGGCGCCACACTCTACGACGAGCCCGGCGTGTTCATGAGCTTCGAGGAGCGGGCGGAAGATCTCTCCGCCAACGTCGCCTCGCTCGGCTACGATCTCGACGGCCTCATGGCGGCGGGCAAGATTGCCGTCGATCACGTCAAGGTCGAGCGCAGCGAGATCGAGGAGACCGGCGAGTACGATCTCGAAGGCCTGTTCATCCGCCTCGGCTACGCCGTCGACACGATCAAGGCCAAGCGGGTGGTCCTCGACACGATCGAGACCCTGTTCGCAGGTCTGAGCGACGCAGCGGTGCTGCGCTCCGAGCTGCGCCGGCTGTTCGGCTGGCTGAAGGATCGCGGGCTGACCGCGATCATCACCGGCGAGCGTGGCGAGGGGCAACTCACCCGCCAGGGCTTGGAAGAGTACGTCTCGGACTGTGTCGTGCTGCTCGACAACCGCGTCGAGGATCAGATCACCACCCGCCGCCTGCGTATCGTCAAATACCGCGGCTCGGCCCACGGCACTAACGAGTACCCGTTCCTGATCGATGAGCAGGGCATCAGCGTCCTGCCGGTGACGGCCGCCGACCTGAGCTACAAGGTTTCGAACGAGATCGTCTCGACCGGGGTCGAGAGCCTGGACGCGATGTTCGGCTCCGGTGGCCTGTTCCGCGGCTCCAGCGTGCTGATCTCCGGCTCGGCCGGTACCGGCAAGACGACGATCAGCAGCCACACGATCGACGCCGCCTGCGCCCGCGGCGAGCACTGCATGTCCTTCGTGTTCGAGGAGAGCGGTGAACAGATCTGCCGCAACGCCCACTCGGTCGGGCTCGATCTCCGGCGCCACCTCGACGCTGGCCTGCTACGCTTTGAGGCTGCGCGGCCGAGCCTGTACGGACTGGAGATGCATCTCGCCCGGATGCACCGGGACATCGAGCAGTTCCGGCCGAGCGTCGTCGTGATCGATCCGATCTCAGCCCTGCGCGGACCCGAGGTCGAGCTGCAGGCGACGCTGTTGCGCATGGTCGACATGCTTAAGGCCCGAGGCATCACCGCGGTATTCACGTCCTTGCGCACGGACGGCGCGTTCGGACAGTCAGACGATCTCGGCCTATCCTCACTGATGGACGTGTGGATCAAGCTCCAGGACATTGAGGCCAACGGCGAGCGCTCGCGCACGCTCTACGTGATCAAGGCCCGCGGCATGAGCCACTCGAACCAGGTGCGC
This sequence comes from Methylobacterium sp. J-072, assembly GCF_022829425.1. NCBI lineage: Bacteria > Pseudomonadati > Pseudomonadota > Alphaproteobacteria > Hyphomicrobiales > Methylobacteriaceae > Methylobacterium > Methylobacterium sp. J-072. The sequence continues at coordinate 4,875 of NZ_JAKSYK010000062.1, forward strand.
GAGTTTCAGATGTCGGCGGCTGGGTTGAAGCTCGTGGACGCCTACATCGGCCCGGCCGGGGTTCTGACCGGGACCGCGCGCATCGTGCAGGAGGCGCAGGAGGAGGCCGCCGCGCTGCGTCGTCAGCAGGACAGCGAGCGGCGGAAGCGGGACGTGACCCGGCGGCGGCAGTCAATAGAGCGTCAGATCGCCGAACTGCGAGACAGCCTAGAAACCGCGGAGGAGGAGGAGACACTGCTCCTCGACGAGGATACCCAGCGCGAGACGATGCTGACGATCAAGCGCACCGATATCGCCCGTCGCCGGAGCGCAGCGGAATGAGCGAGCAGACGTCACATGCCGGCGATCCCATCTCGGAAGAAGACGGTGATCCGGGGCAATATCATCTTCGCCTTTACGTGGCCGGCCAGACCGCGAAGTCGATGGCCGCGCTGGCCAACCTCAAGCGCGTGTGCGAGCAGCACCTCGCCGGCCGCTACGACATTGAGGTGGTCGATCTGCTGAAGAACCCGCAGCTCGCCGCGGGCGACCAGATCTTGGCGATCCCGACCCTGGTCCGCCGGTTGCCCGCCCCGCTCAAGCGGATCATCGGCGACCTGTCGAACACCGAGAAGGTGCTGGTCGGCCTCGACATCCGCCCGCGCGACCCGCCCGCGCCGGGCAAGCCTTGAGCGGTGGCGGGGCAAACGCGCCAGACCCGGCCGAGTACCAGCTGCGCCTCTTCATAGCCGGCACGAGCCCGCGCTCGCAGCGCACGATCGAGAACCTGCGCCGGATCTGCCGCGAGCACCTCGCTGACCGCCACAGCCTCGTGATCGTCGACATCTATCAGCAGCCTGAGCTTGCCGAGGCCGCTCAGGTCGTGGCGGCGCCGACCCTACTCAAATTGACGCCCGAGCCCTTGCGCCGGATCGTCGGCGACCTCTCAGACGAGGCTCGCGTGCTGCGCGGGCTGGGTGTCTACCCACTCCCCAGAGGCGGCGATGGATCCAGTATCTGACCGGGTCGCCCTCGCCACGGCTCAGGCCCGCATCCGCGAGCTTGAGGCCAAACTGGAGGAGAGCGAGGAGACGCTAGGCGCGATCCAGCGGGGCGATTTCGACGCCGTCGTCGTCCAGGGGCCCGCCGGAGAGCGGCAGGTCTACACGCTGGAGAACGCCGACCGACCCTACCGTGTGCTGATCGAGCAGATCCAGGAGGGTGCGTTCACGCTCGGTGCAGACGGGGTGCTGTTGTACGGCAACCCCCGGATCGCTGTGATGCTCGCGAGCATCCCGGAACAGCTGATCGGGCGCCCGCTGTATGACTTCGTCGACGCGAAGGAGCGTCCGGTGCTGGCGCGGCTGTTGGAGGAGGCCAACAGGACAGGCACGGCTCGTGGCGAGGTCCGCCTCCGGTCGGCCGCCGGATCACACCTGCCGGCGCACGTGTCGCTGAGCCGCCTGCAGCGCGGCGACGGCGCCGCCCTGCTATGCGGCGTCCTCACCGACCTGACCGAGCAGCGGCAACATCTGCACGAGCTGGCCGAGGCCAACGCCCGGCTGAAGGCAGAGGGCGAGGAACGCGAGCGGATCGAGGAGGCGCTACGGCAGGCGCAGAAAATGGAGGCGATCGGCCAACTCACGGGCGGTCTTGCGCACGACTTCAACAACCTGCTCGCGGGCATCTCTGGATCGCTGGAACTGATGCAGACCCGGATGCAGCAGGGGCGGTTCAACGATGTCGAACGGTATATGGCGGCGGCGCAGGGGGCCTCGAAGCGTGCCGCCGCTCTGACGCACCGCCTACTCGCTTTCTCCCGACGCCAGACGCTGGCCCCCAAACCGACCGACGTGAACCGGCTCGTCAACGGCATGCAGGAGATGATCCAGCGCACGGTCGGCCCCGGCATTTCGGTTGAGATGGTCGGTGCGTCAGGTCTTTGGACTGCGCTGGTCGACCCGCCGCAGCTTGAGAACGCGCTGCTGAACCTCTGCATCAACGCCCGCGACGCCATGCCGGAGGGCGGGCGCATCACGGTCGAGACCCATAACAAGTGGATCGATGAACGCGCATCCCGCAAGCTCGACATGCCTGAGGGGCAGTACCTCTCGCTGTGCGTGACCGACACCGGCACCGGCATGCCGCCCGAGGTGATCGCCCGGGTGTTCGAACCGTTCTTCACGACCAAACCGATCGGCGAGGGCACGGGGCTCGGGCTCAGCATGATCTACGGATTTGCCCAACAATCCGGCGGGCAGGTGCGCATCTACTCCGAGGTTGGCCAGGGCTCGACCATCTGCATCTACTTGCCGCGCCACTACGGCGAAGCGGCCGACGAAGACAGCGCGATCAAACCCGATGCGCTGCCGCGGTCGGAGCACAGGGCGACGGTGCTGGTCGTGGACGACGAGCCGACTGTGCGCATGCTGATCACCGACATCCTGGAGGACCTCGGCTACCTCGCGATCGAGGCGGGTGACAGTGCAGCCGGGCTGAAGATCCTGCAATCGGATGTGCGCATCGACCTGCTGGTGACAGACGTGGGCCTGCCGGGCGGTATGAACGGGCGCCAGATGGCTGACGCGGGGCGCGTGTCTCGCCCCGACCTCAGGGTGCTGTTCATCACCGGCTACGCGGAGAACGCGATCTTGGGCAACGGGCGCCTCGCGCCAGGCATGACGGTGATGACGAAGCCGTTCGCGATAGATGAGATGGCGGCCCGCATCCGCTCGCTGATCAAGGCAGGTGGGGAAGCCAAGCTGTAGCGTCCGAGCGACAGGATCGTCTGCTTCAAGGTGCATACCCGACACTCCTTGGAGAGTTACCGGACTTCCGGTGTCCAACTGCATCACGCCCGCTCCAGCAGGTCGACGAGAAACGTGCCGGCAGCCGTGATGTCGTTCACCTCGGACCGAACTGCTCACGTCGCCCTAATTCCCCGACGCCGTTAACCTGAGCTTCGCGAGCGACGCGTACCGTTCGGAAGATTTACTGCATCAACGTGAGACTGCCATGCCGACGAACACCAAGCACAAGAAGAGCCTTGGTGTCTTTGGCGTCACAGCAGATGACATGATAATGTTGCGCATGCATGCAAGCGTCGTTAGGCAGATAATGCCTGCGCTGCTCAGCAAACTGCAAGACACGTTCGCGAAGTGGCCAGAAATTGATCCGGCCCTGCAGGCTCCAGAGGTCTATGCGGCACGCCTCGTCCACTGGACGCTCGTGGCCACGGGCGAAATCGGATCGGAGTTCGACGCATCTGTGGAACGCTTGGCCACGGCATTCCACCGTCACAAAGTGCCAGCGTACGCCATCGTCATCTGCCACTCGGTCGTGTCACGTGCGCTTATTGCCGAACTCGGTCTCTCGAACCCGATTGATGATAGGTTCGGATCGCCCGGCAGGATGAAGCAGCTGCGCGAGCATAGCGCTCTCGCCGGCGTAATCAGCCGATTGGCATGGTTCGATCTTGAGCTTTTGCTGGAGACATACGCGCGCGTTGAGGATGAACGCCGGAGTGAAATCGCGACTCAGCTTGAAGGCTTCCAGCAACAGGTTCAGGCTATAGTCACGAGCGTGGCGCAAAGTGCCGATACGGTCAGCAACCGTGCTGTGACGACGGTGAAGGCAACAACTGATACCACCAGATTGGCTCAGACCGTCATGGGTGCCTCTCAAGAGGCTTCCCAGAACGTGGATGGGGTCGCAGCCGCGGCAGAGGAGCTGTCAGCCTCCTTGAGCGAGGTCTCGCAGCAGGTCACGCGGGCCGCTGAGATCGCACAGGCTGCCAATCTGGCCGCCCACCAAACCGATACGACAGTTCAGAGCCTGTCAGGCTCTGCCGCTAAGATTGGCGATGTCGTCTCGCTCATCTCTTCGATCGCCTCCCAGACCAACCTGCTAGCGCTAAACGCAACCATCGAGGCCGCACGGGCCGGAGAGGCGGGTCGCGGCTTCGCAGTGGTGGCCGCCGAGGTCAAGGATCTGGCCGGTCAAACCGCGAAGGCTACCTCAGAGATCTCGGCTCAGGTGGCAGCTATGCAGGGCGCGACCAGTTCGGCGGTCGCAGCGATCGAACGCATCGCCGCCATGATCGGGGAGATGGATCAGGTTGCAGCCACGATGGCCGCCGCAGTCGATCAGCAGCGCGCCGCTACGCATGAAATTGCGGGCAACGTCAGCCGGGCGGCCTCCGGAACGCAAGAGGTTGCCGGCAGCATCACCGGAGTCAGCGATGCAGCTCGGACGGCAGGTAGCGCCGCCAGCGAAATGCAGGGCATCGCGCGTGACCTCGCTAACCAGGCGGCCAAGCTTGAGCAGGCGATGACGACGCTCGTGACTCGCAGCAAAGTGGCATGATGGCGAGCGTTGAGTACGCACTGATCGGCATCAGCGCACCCCCGCGAGGTCGAGGAGGGCTGCGCCAGCCGCCACGATGACGTTCCCACGGCCGCCCCAGCGCAGGGGCTCCACCTCGATCACCGTGGCCACCTCCGGCAGCACGGTCTCAGGCGCCTCGGCCTCGCGGTCCCGGTCGTTCCCACGCAGCCATGTGATCTGACTGCCAGTGTGGTTCTCCGGCGCCGCCAGGGAAGGCTCGTAGTCGGCGCCGTCCTCAAGGTCCGTGTCGCCGTCCATGCGGTCGAGCACGGCGATGATGCGGTCCGCGGCGTCGAGGGCGACCTGAGCCGCCTCCTCCAGGCTGGCGCGGAGTGCGGGTCCGGCTAGCGGCGCCGGGATCGCTGGCGCAGCCGGTTTCGGACGTGGGGTGAAGGTAAGCACGTCGCCCATAGTGTCAGGTCTCGGGGTGTGATGGGGGAGCCCGGCAGGAACTGGCCGGGGCGGTACGCACGGCGAAGGAAGGGAAGGCTCAGCGATTAGGCTGAGCGTTCAGCTCGGACAGCAGGGCGTCGTCGACCGGCCTGCCGTTCGTGTTGAGTTCGTGCCGGATGAGCACCCCCAGGCGCTCGTGCCGGTCGTCGGAGCTCACGGCCGTGCGGCTCCGGACCTCGTCGGCGATGGCACTGAGGAAAGCCCCTGCCCGGTCGTACTCGCGGTCCAGCACCTCGCCGGCCGGCGTGAAGCCGCTGCGCCGATCCGATGTGAAGCACGGGATCGCGCCGGCGCCGGTGAGATGGTGGAACACGCCCTCCCAGGTCTCATAGAGGCGAGCGAGCTGAGCGAGGTCGCACCCGGACAGGTCGTGCACGGCACTGTCGCTCGCCGGGGCGCAGTCAGCCTCGAACGCCGCGGTGACGGCGCTCATGATGTCCCGAAACAGGTAGGCCGGGCAGTCGGGATCCTCGACGCTGCTGCCGGTGAAGAGCGCGACCTGGAACCGGGCGTAGTCGACCAGGGCGAGCCGACCGGCGCGGGTCGTCGGCGTGGTGCGCCACACAGCATCTCGCGTCGCGCTCTGCGCCTCCGTCAGAGCGCGTTCGCGTAGGAACCAGTTCGGCCGTGAGGTCGAGGTCGGGTCCAACCCGAACACCTTCATCGCGTCCTCGGCGCGGTAGCTGTCGGCGATCACGGCGTGGATCGGATCCGGATCGTCGGCCATGGGCGTGACCGGGTATTCATCGGCGAACGCCAGGGCGAACAGGCCGCCGAGGTTCAGCTCGTGCTCGATCTCGGCCATGCGCAGCTCGCGCTCGGTCGCCAGCGGGTAGAGGCGGGCGCACTCGGCCGGCGTCAGTTCGCCGGTTTCCAGCGCCTTGCCGAGGCTGCTCGCCGTCCACCACTCCAAGATGGTGCGCTTCAGTTCGGGGTAGCCGTTGGCGAACTGGGTCCGAAGGGTGTGCTCGTGGCAGGCTGCCTTGAACGCTGCCTTCGCCTCGTCACTACCTGGCTCCGGCTGGTGCCGAGAGCGCTTGCCGAGATTGGCCTTCAGCTCGGCGGCGCGTTGCTTGAGGTCGGTACGGTTAGGATCTCGCCGGAATAGGGCGGACAGCTTGAGAGAGGGCACAGTCGGCCTCCATGGGTCACAGGATCAGTGGGAGGAGGCGCGGCGGGTCGAGCGCCGCGCGGTGGCGGCTTCAGGCCCAATCTGCGCGGGTCGAGGCGTGCTCGTGTTCGAGGCTGGCGGGGTCGATGCCAGCGACGGCTGCCGCGCTGCGCAGCAGGTTCGGCCACGCGCCGCCCGTATCCTTCCACGAGTAGAGGCCGATCACCCGGACCAGGGCGGCCATGCCCCCTGGGGTAGTGGCGACGTGCCGCCCGATCTCGCGGTTCAGATCGCGAAACTCGTCCTCTGCCGTCCGGCGGGCCGCCTCAAGGCGCCGTCGGTCGGTCGCGGTCTCGACGGCTTCCACCCGGGTATCGAAGGCGTCGGCGATCGGCATGAGGGCTTTCCACCGGCGGATCCGGCCAGGCGTCTTGCCGCCTCGGCCAAGCATCGGGACCGCGCGGGTGATGGCGATGCGCAGCGCCTCCCCGGTCCAGGCCCGCTCGGTGTGAGCCCCCTCGGTTCCCCAATCCAGGGCGACGTGCCTGAGGTTCACGCCGAGGAGCGTGGGCCAGCGCCAGCCGCCGAGCACCCGAATTTGCTCATCGCGGGTCGCGAACAGCTCCGGCGGGCACGTGACGATGACCGCGTAGACCTGCTGATAGGCGACACCCCATTCCTCCCGCGCCCTCTCCTGAGCGTCGTTCGCCCGTAGCCACCGCTCGCCTAGCGTCACGAGGGCAGCATCGGGATGCGGCTGCGCGGGGGTCGCCACGATCGGCGCGGAGATCGCCGGCAGTGGCACGGCGACGGCCATCGATCCGGCTACGACGGTACGGCGGCTGGGTAGAGCGCCACGTAGGTCGGCGGCGCGCTCCCGAAGGCTCGGGCGCTCGCCATCGCGGCGGATCAGGTTCTTGAGGGAAGTGCGCAGGGACATCGCGGGATCCTCGGATGAGGGACGCGGGCAGCCGGCCGGCTCGGGTGCGGGTCGGGTTCAGAGCAGGGTGGCGAGGCCGGTCAGCACCATGCCGCCGCCGATGATGAAGGCCGCGGCCAGCAGCTCGCCGGCCGTGTCGAGGAAGCGGAGGCTGCGGGCGGTGTCGGGCCGGACCGGAGTGACGGCCTGCCAGGGCTCGATCTCGCCCGGGACCGGCTCGTTCGGGAGGTTCAGGTAGCGGGGATCGACCGGGATACGGCGGCGGGCGACGCTCGGGGCAGCAGGGCTGCGGACCGGGACGGGTTGGCTGAAATCGGGGATGCGGGCGTGCGTCATCGTTCGGGCTCCGGTGAGGGCTCGTGGCGGTGGGTCGGCGGTGAGGGGGTGGGTCAGATCAGGCGGCTAAGCCGCTGATTTCACTCGGCGCAGATCTGCGCTCAGTGAGCGGCCATGTGGCGGGCGAGCTTGGCGGCGCCCCAGGCGGCCTTGAGCGCCACCGACATGGCCTCGCTCCAAGTGCCGCCGAACCGCTCCTGATGCGCGTGGGCGGCGGAGGAGGCGGCCGACATGATGGCGGCGCGGTCGAACTGGCCGGCCGCGAACAGCGGGCGGCGCGTGGTGCGCACCGTCATGTCGATGCGGGCCTTGGCCGAGAGCAGGCCGGGGGCGATCGCTGGGCGGCTGTTGTGCAGGCTGCGGGAGAGCTTGGTCCAGGAGAGAGTGCGGTGGGACATCGGCTCGGCCTTGTGTTTGGCGACCTGATGTCAGATAATTAGTACAAGGTTGGGCTCAGGGTCAATCCTGAAATACGAGGTTGGGCCAGAAATATGATTTCACCGGCACAATGCCGTGCGGCCCGCGCCCTTCTGAACTGGACCCGTGAGCAGCTCGCGGAGCAGTCCCGGGTGTCGAAAATGACTCTGGCCGACTTCGAGACCGCTAAGCGGCGGCCCTATGACCGGACGCTGACCGACATCCGATCCGCCCTTGAAGGAGCCGGCATCGAGTTCATCCCCGAGAACGGCGGCGGGGCTGGGATCCGGTTCCGGGAGCGGAAAGCGTCGTGACGCGCATCAGCAACGATAACCAGCCAGTGCAGCGGCGGCCCAAAGCGATGCCGCAATGGCAGGTGTTCGCGATCAGCGTCTTGGCGCTCAGCGTGCCAGTTGCAGGCTTACTGTTCATGGTGTGGCTAGCGATCGTGCGGCCAGTGGGCCTCAGCGTCAGTACCGTCGAGCTGGCCTACATCGCCGCTGCAACTGTCCTGATTGCCATCGCCATGGCGTCATACGTGCATCGGGAGCAGCGGACGCGCTCATGAGTGGCGGGGCCGAATTTCGGCTGGAGAAGGGATAGGCGATGAGGGGTCAAGCCGTACTGCCAAGCGATTGAAAGCGAGGGCTACCTGAAATGCGGTCGTCTCTGCTGGCGTTTGCAGTGATTATCGTCGCCATCGCGGCGAGCTCAGTACGGATACTCAGCGACGCGGGCTTCGATAATGCCCCCATCATCGTATTGGCCTCTGGGCTTATCGCCGGCAGTGCTGTTGCCATTCTAAGGTAGGCGGTAGCGATCCCGAGGTCCGCCGCCTCGTGGAAGAGGCGCTGAGGGCAGCATACCTCGAAAGTGCCGGCCTCAGGCTCACCAGAATTGCTTAGCCGATATCACCCTCGGCACGCGCATTGGTGCGCAACCAAAGCATTCATGGGAGGTTAGATCCCTCAACAATATGTTGGATGACGCCATGCTGATGTTTTTGGTCGGGGTTGCCTGCGGCCTGATGATCCCGTTGGCAGTTGTGATTGTTGGCGCCGGCACGCTCGGTGCAGCAACTAGCATCTTCAACGATTGATACTGTCCTGCCTGCAATCGAATTGGAAATGATCGGTGCAGGCAGGCGTTCGAAGCCGCCGGCGTCATCTTCATCGAGGAGAACGGCGAGGGGCCAGGGGTGCGGCTGCGGAAGGTCTGATTGCTTAGTCGGGCGCAATGCGCCGCGCGCTGATGATTTCCGCGTTCTTCAATGCGTGTCCTACGCGACGCGCGCTTATCTTGAGAAGCACTCGGGATCGATCCCACTCGGCATCTTTGATCACTGATTTGAATTCTTCCATGACGATTGCGTCAGCTAGCTTGGCCTGGAAGATATCACCATCGCTCAGGTTTCTAAGCTTGATCATGTATTGGGTAGGGTCTGATGGGTCCACGCTCTCAATCGAGTAAACCCCTTCGAATACTTGATTTGATCCAGTTTTGCGCTGGCTGTTGGTTAGTTCCCTGACTGCTTTGGCGCTGATTTCCTGTCCGTTGATAGTGATCTTATCTGTTCCGGCTGAATGGCGAACAATGGACTCGTGCGCCTCAATGCTGCCGGTAGTCAGTTCTCTGGCGGCATCGCTTTTCTTGGACAATTCTGAAATCAGTTTGATATTTTCCTTTTGGGACTGGTTCATATCTCGAATGATGTCCTGCAGTCCCTTTTCGCTCTCGCCTTGTTGTTCTATTTTTTTCATATCGGCAGTGTGATTTAGATACACTTCGAGACCGCCCTTACCGAAGTATAGAGCGAAACCAAAACAAGCGAGCCAAAGTAAGTGCTTGGACTCCATTTTCTCTGCTATCCTGCCCAATATCTCCGGTAGCTTATCATCGCCTTTCGCTTCAACATCTGAGCTCCCTGGGCCAACTTTATAATTTAGCCTGAATACTGACTTCTCTTCCTCAGTTAGCGACGAAGCTTTTCTAGTCCCTTTCAATAACAATGCGATGGATTTATAGAAAGAAGTCTGAAAATCAATTAGACCACGCATTGCATCAGCGGTTAGACTCTGCTTAAATATGTCTCCGTCATATATTACCTGCAGCTTTGCCCAGCTGAGATTCTTTATTTCAATATTAAGTCGGATAAGCGATGTTTCATCATCCGAGAGTAATCTGATTAAATCCCAAAGATCCTGCTCCTCTTTGATAACGAAATTTATTATGTCCGAGTCATCATCTTCAGAAGATGAGTACAAAAACATTTTGTCATCATCATCTTCCGCTATTTAAGCACCGACCTTCACAAGCGTAAGTGGAGCCTAAACCGGTCTACGGCGTGTGGAAATGCGGCAGAGGCGTTCCACCGTGACACTTCGGAATTGTCTCACGCCTACACCGCATCCATCACAGGCGTACCCGGCGCCCGCCACTGGCCATGCGTGCCCATGACGCCGGCTAGGCGCCTCGACACCGCCATCCCGGCGGCTATCCTGCCGGGCAGCTGTCGTCAGGCTTACCGTCGGCGTTCGTTCCGCCAGGCTGTCAAGGCAGCGCTACGAGCTTCAAACGCCTGCCGCAGCCGCGTCCCGGGTGCGCCCTGACGCTCCACCCCGAAGCCATAGAGCAGCACGGCGTCCGGCCCGAGCGTTCGCTGCATCTCTGCACGCCAGAGTCGATCCGTGATGGCGAGCGCGCTCTCGGTTTCAGCTAAGCGGCCGGCATCCATAGGGTATTTCCTCAAGCTCATCGCATCAGAGCATGTCCGTGTCTGGACCGCGGCCGGCTCTACATCGCTCTGGAACGGAACGTAGGCACACCAGCCGCAATGGCCGTTCTCTGCGGCCTTAGGCGAGTTCCACTGGGAACAGAGCGGACAGATTTTTACTACAAGTCGCGTGCCATGGGCGAAAGCTAATCCACGGCCACGAAAGGTAACTTGGCCTTGCGGCAAATTATTCGGCATGGCGACACCTTTCGTTCGCCAAGGGTCACTTTCTAAGTTCCAGCACAATAAATCTATATAGACCCTATCAAATGACAGAAATTATTATAAGAGAGTCATTATCGTGCCGGTTCTGACCGCGAAATGCTGAGTGCGAACCGATGCCGACATGGTCGCCGTCGATCACCTGTCGTTTTATGCGCAAGCTTATCGTTATCCTTTCTGAGGATGTTTCGGCTACAATTGGCAAGCACGATGCGCTCCTATTCAATCGGCTGCTTGAATTAGAGATGGATGCAGAGCGGCAAGGTGCAGGAGAGGCTTCGTGCCGCATAATTGCCAGAGTACGTAGACTAGCGGGTACTTCCGCATCTATAGCCTACCCGCCAACTATTCGCGGCCATTGATCGGCGCGTCAGGAAGCTGCCGACAGTTTTCTAAGCCAAAATTTCTCCCTACTGGGTATTCCCCATCTGCCTTCGCAATCTGCCTTCGCAATCTGACGCCCGTGGTTCTGCACCACGCCGCGGATGCGGTTGCGGCCGGTGAAATAGACGACCTCCCCCGCCAGCCCGTGATCAGATCGGGCGGCGGGGCCGAGCGTCTTACGGTGTGACCTCAATGGCCTAGCCGTGATGTTGCTGACGCAGCATGATTGGATATGCCAACGCCATCATCCCTTACCTGCGAGGTCCTGTCCGACGGGACGTGGGTAGCTGTTACGGTCGACGAGGCTCAGGCCAGCCATCGCGACGCTCTCAAGCGCTGCCCGGCGTGCTTTGGACGGCTTATGATCCAGGGCGGCTACACGCCAGGGCGGCGCTCAACGCTGTCGCACTTTCGCATCCACGACGGCTGCCCGCTCACACCTCGACACTACAGAGGTGAAGCGAGGCCCCACCCGGAGGCGATCGGGTAGTGGGCAGCGATTGAACCAGATGTGTGTCTGCGTGCTTCCCACATGCCAATGCGAGCCTTCTGCTCCCAGGCAAGAAGGGATCTCATGCGTATCTTCATTCTCGCAGCGCTTGCCGGTGCCAGCCTCGCTGGCCTCAGCCTCCCGGCCGCAGCTGTTCCCGCTGGCCCCGTGGCCGGCGTTTCAGCCCCGTCCGACATGCTGACCGACGTGCGGATGCGGCGCCATCGCGCGCACCGCAGCACATTGGCGCGGACGCAGCGGAACTACCCTGGTGCCAGCTTCGTCCGGAACACCACCCGTGGCGCGCCCGGTGGAAGCAGCGGCGGCAACGGGACCACCGGCAGTTACGCCGCACCGAGCGGAAAGTAATTTCGTCCCAACCCAGACTTTGGCCCGCCCGGTTCGCCGGCGTGGGCTTTGTCATGCTCGCGGTAACGGACCTCTCAGCGCGGCGCCCGCGCCACGAACAGGGCGACGCACCCGATGACAGCGATCTCAACCACCCGGAAGCGCTGGTCCAGCGCCGCGCGGAGGGCCGGCAGGGTGTCGCCCGCGTTCGAGAACACCCCTTTGCGATTGTAGACCCGCATCAGGGCCCGCGCGGCCGCCGTGGTAGGGACGCCGCCCGACAGGATCGTGGCGCCGAACACTACCCCGCCGTCTCGGAGGCAAGGCCGCACCGTGTCGAAGGCCTTCGCCTTGGTGGCGATGTCGCCCGGCAGACAGTGCAGTAGGTAGGTCATGCCGATCGAGTCAAACGGCACAATTCCGGTGGCTGGCTTGCCCAGCACGTCGACGCGATAGGTCTCCAGCTGGTAGTGAGCGAGCCTGCGGGCGGCGAAGTCGAGGCTGTTGGCGTTGAGGTCCATGAGGCCGACGCGCGGCCTGGGCAACGGAAAGCGGCACCGCTGCAGGTACCAGCCAGTCCCGACGCCGACGTCGAGGTGTGAAGCGCTTGCGTGTCGGTCGTAGAGGGCAAGGATCTGCGCGGTCGGGCAGCGCCAAATCAGCGGGTTTGAGAGGCGCAGCACCACGAGGTCGTAGAGCGCCAGCGTCCGAGAATTGTAGATCGCCTGCCCAGCGTCGGTGTCGGTTGCCATGGTTCTCCTTTTGGAAAGTTTTGGCAGAGCGCGCAGAGTTAACCTTCGACGGGGCCCCATCCCGCATCCCGGGCCGTGTTGACCTTGGCTTAGACCGCTGGTGAGATCGGACGCTACCCCACCCCGTGAGCAGATCGGGGTGGGGCCGAGCGCCCGGTACACGGGTGAAGGAATGCAGTCATGCCTGTCGATCGAGACCGGGTGCTGCCCAGTGATGCGCTGGACCAGCTCGCTCGCGCGCTGCTCGCCGAGGCGCGGTCTCAGTGCCCCCAGAAGCTTCTGAGCGGTCCGATCGGCGATCTTGGTGACGACGTTGGGACCAACCTTCTCGCCTGGCTGCTCGACGCCTACGACGACGCCCTTGCCGATGATAGCGGCGTCTGAGCTGGCATCACTTCATCGCCATCAACCGCGACGTCAACCTCATCCAACGGGGCGATCGGCGTGCTCTCCACCAAGACCCGGATCATCTCGGAGCGATCTTCGAGCATCGCGGCGGGCGGCTCCCCTACCAGCGCTTTCCAACCCGCAATGAACTCGGGATGCGACATCTGGGTGAGCGTGTCCTCGGGCTCGGGAAACGGCTCGGTCGGTATGATGCGTTCGCTGCTCATGGGCGCGGTACGCTCCCTGCCCCACGCAAGTTTCGACGCGGTGTGACCAGGGTAAAGGCGGCGTTGCCTTGATCGGAGCGGCAAGACCAAGTTGGTGGCCAAGGCCAACCTGTCACCGCGTTTCGACCCACAGCAGCAGCAGCGCAGATGCCACCAGCAGCGTCCCGAACAGCAGGAACGTGAGGAAGTCGCGGCGTTCGATCGCCCCTTCACCCAGCGCATGGTCGAGCATCGCGGCTGCCACTGAACAGGCGGTCATCCCGGAGACCAAGATGGAGGCGAACAGGATCCAGCCGGGGAGGGTCTGAAACATGGCATCGAACTACTGCACCAGTCCCGGCCCCCCTACGAGCCCAAGGCGCGCTGCAAGCGCCAGGAGCTCGCCAAGCGACACCCATTCGCCGCCATTGATTTGCCAGCGCTCGCATTCGTCGGCCGCCTCGACGGTATGGCCATGCGCCCGCAACGCCGTAACGGCTTCGAGCGTCGGGTCGTAATCCTCAGTCATGGGATCAGGCGGATGCAACGATCATGCGGCAGCGGGCCTCGATGCTGCGCTCCTCGTCAGTCTGCTCGGGCATATCGGCGACGACCCGCTCGACAATCATTCGCGTGGCCGCCTCATCCAGCCCGAGCCCGCGGGCGAACCCGTCGAGGCGCGCCATCGCACGGTGGACCGTGGCCTTGTCGGGACTGATGGCTGGCTCGCTCATGCCTTCACCGGATGCGACAGCAGGATCGCGGTGCGAACCATGTTGCGCTTGTAGGCGTCCCGGTTGGTGAGCAGCGCGTCCTGGGACGCCTTGTGGTTGGCGATCGCCGCGACGAGGTCGAGCGCCCATCCTTTGGCCAGCGGGTAGGCCTCTGACGCCAGATCGGCGAGCACGGCGTCAACGGCGGCGGTGATCTCGTCGTCCGTCACCTCGATGACCTTGCGCAGGTCGGACACGGTCGGGTTGCTGGCCATGCCGGAGAGCTACTGTGCCCGGCCTGGCCCGTCCATGAGGCCGAGGCGGATCGCCAAGGCGAGCACGACTGGTCCAGTCACAGCGCCGCCGCCATCGACCCGGTAAACACCGTTGGTACCGGGGATCTCTTCAACTTGATGCCCGGCCGCGCGTAGCGCTGCGATGGCCCGAACAATGCGATCTGCGATCATCGCTTAGAGCCTGTTTGAGCGTCTTATCTTAAGCCGGATTGTTGAGGGCATTAGCGGCCATGAGGCTGGCGGCGCAGACGAGGCGCCCTGTCGCGACATCAAGGCGACCGGCGCGCTCACGGTGCAGGCCGCCCCAATGGCTGAGCCAGCCGAAGGTTCGCTCCACGACCCAGCGCCGCTCCAGGACGACGAAGCCCTTCTGATCCGGGTCTTTCTCGACGACGCGATGGCGCATGCCGTGGATGTTGCACCATTCCCGGCAGCGTTCGGCCGCGAAGGCGCCGTCGAGGATGGCCAAGCGTAGACTGGGCCACTGCTCCTTGCCATCATCAAGGGCGGGTAAGGTATCGCGATCCTGCACGTTGGCCGGCACGACGGCGAGCGCCAGAACATGGCCTTCGGCATCGACCAAGGCCACGCGTTTGCGCCCGACGACCTTCTTGGCGCCATCGTAGCCGCGCGGTCCGCGCACCCCGATGCACTTGACGCTCTGCGTGTCGATGATCGCCAGCCGTGGCTCCGACCGGCGTCCGCAACGCCGCCGCTGACGGCGGGTCAGAGACCGCAGCAGGCTCTCGAACAGGCCCTTGTCGATCCAGCGCCGGAACCAGCCGTAGACCGTGCGCCACGGCGGAAAGCCCGCAGGCAGCAACCGCCATCCTCCGCCCGTCCGCAAGTGCCAAGCTATCCCTGCCAGTGCGTGGCGCGCCGGTGTAGCCTCCGGACAGCCCGGCGGATCCGCGCGCTCCAGGAAACGGGCCACCTCGTCCAAGCCCGCTTGCAGCACCATGTTCTTCAGACGCGCCTCGTGACGCGTCCGATGTCGGTCCGTCCACATCTGCTCTCCACCCCGCCCCGCCAGGCGGAATTTGTGTTGCTACACGAGACAGATGGGGACGGCCGGCAGAGGCGCTCAAACAGGCTCTTAG
>NZ_JAKSYK010000064.1:0-531 GCF_022829425.1 Methylobacterium sp. J-072
TATGGATCGATAGTCGTCGCTTTGCCAGAAACAACACCGCTGCCTTGCAGGGCCGCAAGCGCCTGATTTCGAAGGCTAGCGTTGCGGCCTATTAACTATTCTCGGGCACGCCATAGCTCCGGCGGCTGCAAGCATTTTTGGGGCGGGCTACGATGTTCACACATCGGCTCGCGAAAGCCGCGACGCGCCCCCTCTCCCGTGCGGGAGAGGGTTGGGGTGAGGGACCAGGGTCTTCCGGGTGCGCCGCCTCCCTCACCCTGTCCCTCCTCCGGACGGGCTACCGGTTACACTGGTTAGAACTTTCATCTCTCCCCGCCGCGGAAAGCTCAGTCTTGTTCTTCAAGCGAAGACTTGACGGAGTCCGCCACCCACCGGCAGCCCGGGGCCCCGCAGCGGAGCACGGGCTCCAGATACGCCAACGTGCCAACCTCTTGCACCGACGGCCTTTCTGGATTCCGGGCTCGCCTGCGGCGCCCCGGAATGACGGCGCGGGTTCTCAGGTATGGAGTATCAATCCTCGGGAGATGAATC
>NZ_JAKSYK010000194.1:0-301 GCF_022829425.1 Methylobacterium sp. J-072
CCCCCACCGCCAGGCTGGCCTACCCGTCCAGCGACGGCATCCCGATCGTGCACCCGGAAAAGGAAGGCCCGCTGACGGTTTGAGGGCCGGGGTCGGGGTACAGGGCCGGATAGGTTTGGCCGCTCTGCGCTTGGAGCATCGGCCCCATGTGTGGGCTGGGACTTGGGCGGGTTTCGAACGACAGGCGCTCTTGCAAGCCGCGCCGCGCCCCCTCTCCCGTGCGGGAGAGGGTGGGGGTGAGGGACCAGGTTTTTCCGGAAAGCTCGCACCCCTCACCCTACCCCTCTCCCGCACGGGAAAG
>NZ_JAKSYK010000066.1:0-319 GCF_022829425.1 Methylobacterium sp. J-072
AGCGAGCTGCCGGCTGCGAAGGGCCTCGAAGTCGGCGCCGAGTCGGCCGAGAATGCGGACCGAAGGTAGCGTATTGCCGCCGAGGCTGTCGGTGGCAACGCTCAACTGCTGCAGCTTCGCATAGCAGAAGGCACCGAGCCCACCGGTCAACACGAACAGCAGGGATAGCGCCCCGATGAGACGGGCCCGGATGGTGAGGTTCGACAACAAGACCAGCTCCCTTACCGCTGCTGTCTGATCTCAAGTAACGATTAAGATTATGCTTATGACGATCGCTATATCCGCTTCGGTGGCGCGCTACTCGACTAGGAAAGATAAT
>NZ_JAKSYK010000068.1:0-3158 GCF_022829425.1 Methylobacterium sp. J-072
GCATCGACGCGGATCCGGTGCTGTAGGGTGGGATTCGGCACCGCGTGACCGGCCCGGAATCGGCTATGGGCTGCGCACCTGCGCAGCCGATCCCGGACCACCGTGATGGACCTCTCGCACGACCCCGACTTCTTCGCCGTCCTCACCGGCAGCTACCGGCGGCGCCTCGGCGCTGCGCTGGTACCGGAGGGGGCGGATGCGGCCTGGCTCTACGAGCAGGCGCCCTTCGTCGTGCTGGCCCATAACGGCGGCGCCGACCCGCGCTTCGTCTACGCCAACCGGGCCGCGCAGGCCTGCTTCGGCTACGCGCGGGACGAGCTGGTCGGCCTGCCGTCGCGGCTCTCGGCTGAGGCGCCCGAGCGCGCCGAGCGGCAACGCCTCCTCGACGCCGTCGCCCGGGACGGGTTCACCCGCGGCTACCGGGGCCTGCGGATCGCCAAGGGCGGCCGGCGCTTCTGGATCGAGCAGGCGGTGGTCTGGCAACTCGACCGCGACGGCGAGACGGTGGGCCAAGCGGCGACGTTTTCGGAGTGGCGCGACGCGTGAGGGAGTTGGACGCCGCCTCTTGCGAGGCGGACGACCTTCGACGCGCGCCGCCTTCCGCTTGCGACCCGACCTTGCCGTTCGAGCGTCCGTCCCGATGTCCTTGAGCGGACGTCGAATAGACACCGCCCCAGGACGAAAGCTGGCCGACAGAAAAATACTTGCTTCCCGGCCCGGGCCCGATCTCCGCTTCCGGCGCAGATCGAAAGCAAGTCTCGGGCGCGTCGAAAAGGTCGCGGCTCCCAACATCCGCGCTCTTCGTTGAGCTCGCGGCCTTGGCGGTCTATGCACCCACCCCATGGACCTCCAAGCTTCTGCGAGCCGATCCCTGGCGACTCTCGGCTGCAAGGTGCCGCTTCTCAGGAAGGCGGCGCCGTTCCTGCCCATGAGTCGCGCCGAGATGGACACGCTCGGGTGGGACGCCTGCGACGTCGTCCTGGTAACGGGCGACGCCTATGTCGATCATCCGAGCTTCGGCATGGCCATCATCGGCCGGCTGCTCGAGGCGCAGGGATTCCGGGTCGGCATCATCGCGCAGCCCGACTGGCAATCGGCGGAGCCGTTCAAGGCCTTGGGCAGGCCGACGCTGTTCTTCGGCGTCACCGGCGGCAATCTCGATTCGATGGTGAACCGCTACACGGCGGACCGTCGCCTCCGACACGACGACGCCTACACGGCGGGTGGAGAGGGCGGCCGGCGCCCGGACCGCTCGACTATCGTCTACACGCAGCGCTGCCGCGAGGCCTACAAGGACGTGCCGATTATCCTCGGCGGCATCGAGGCGTCGCTGCGCCGCATCGCCCACTACGATTACTGGTCCGACAAGGTGCGCCGCTCGATCCTGGCGGACGCGAAGGCCGATCTGCTGATCTACGGCAATGCCGAACGCGCCGTCGTCGAGGTGGCGAACCGGCTCGCGGCCGGCGAGGCGCCGCACGACCTCGACGCCGTCCGGGGCGTCGCCCTGTTCCGCCGCGTGCCCGAGCATTACACGGAGCTGCCCGCCGACGATCTCGATTCGACCGACGAGGCCGCCGCCCGTCGCCCCGGCGAGACCGTGATCCGGCTCCCCGCCTACGAGCAGGTCAAGGACGACAAGGAGGCCTATGCCCGCGCCTCGCGGGTGCTTCACCGGGAGGCCAACCCCGGCAACGCCCGCCCCCTCGTCCAGCGCCACGGCGACCGCGATCTGTGGCTGAACCCGCCGCCGATCCCGCTCTCCAGCGAGGAGATGGATGCGGTCTACGATCTGCCCTACGCCCGCGCCCCCCATCCCGCCTACGGCGACGCGAAGATCCCCGCGTGGGACATGATCAAGTTCTCGGTGACCATCATGCGCGGCTGCTTCGGCGGCTGCACCTTCTGCTCCATCACCGAGCACGAGGGCCGCGTCATCCAGAACCGCTCGGAAGACTCGATCCTGCGCGAGATCGAGAAGATCCGCGACAAGACCCCGGGCTTCACGGGCGTGATCTCGGATGTCGGCGGGCCGACGGCGAACATGTACCGGATGGCGTGCAAGGACCCGAAGATCGAGGCGGCGTGCCGCCTGCCGTCCTGCGTCTTTCCCGATATCTGCCCGAACCTGAACACCTCGCACGACGACCTGATCCGGCTCTATCGCAAGGTCCGGGAGGTGAAGGGCGTCAAGAAGGTGATGGTCGCCTCCGGCGTGCGCTACGACCTCGCGGTCCGGAGCCCCGAATACGTCAAGGAGCTCGTGACCCATCACGTCGGCGGCCGTCTCAAGATCGCGCCCGAGCACACCGAGCGCGGCCCCCTCGACCTGATGATGAAGCCGGGAATCGGCACGTATGACCGCTTCAAGGAGATGTTCGACGCCGCCGCTAAGCAGGCCGGCAAGAAATACTACCTGATCCCGTATTTCATCGCGGCGCATCCGGGCACGACCGACGAGGACATGATGAACCTCGCCCTCTGGCTCAAGAAGAACGACTATCGCGCCGATCAGGTCCAGACGTTCCTGCCCTCGCCCATGGCGACCGCCACGACCATGTATCACACCGAGATCAACCCGTTGCAGGGCGTGCGGCGCGGCGGCAGCGAGCCGGTCGACGCGATCAAGGGGATGCGGCAGCGCCGGCTGCACAAGGCGTTCCTGCGCTACCACGATCCTGAGAACTGGCCCCTGTTGCGCGAGGCGCTGCGGGCGATGGGCCGCGCGGACCTCATCGGGCCGAGGCCGGACCAACTGGTTCCGCTCTCGCAGCCGCCGGGAACGGGCGCCGGTGCGGGCAAGGCAGGCGGCCAGTCGCGCCCCATGCGCCATCCGGGCGCGCCGCGTTTCACCACGAAGGGCGTGCCGCTGAGGAAGTGACGGCCGCGCGCGCCTGGCAACCGGATGGTCCCAGGGCGACAGACAGCCTTCGATCCGGCCTGCATCGACCCGGAAATCAGGCCCGCCCCTCCTGCACCGCGTGGCAGGCGACGCCGTCGAGCAAAGCCGGCACTTCCGCGCGGCAGCGGTCGTTCGCCAGCGGGCAGCGCGGGTTGAAGGTGCAGCCCGGGGGCGGGTCGATCGGGTTCGGGATCTCGCCGGAGACCGGCACCCGGGCGCGGCCGACATGGGCGAGGTCGGGCACCGCGTCGAGCAG
>NZ_JAKSYK010000073.1:0-5699 GCF_022829425.1 Methylobacterium sp. J-072
GCCTGGGCGACGCGCTGTCGGCGCCTGGTCAAAGATTACGAGCGTTATGCCAGCACGCTGGCAGGTCTTCACATGGTCGCATTCGTCTGTCTCATGCTCAAACAGGCTGGACGACTCATAACAGGTTCATAACACGCTCTAAGCGCGGGGCGCAGAAGGAGTGCGCCCGGCTGATCACCGCGATCGGGGGAGGGGACTACGTCGAGCCAGGCAAGGAGACCGTAGCTGCCTTCCTCGACCGCTGGCTTGAGCACGTCCGGACATTGGTTTCGCCGCGCAGCCACGAGCGCTATGCCGAGCTGGCCCGGAAGAACATCGTGCCGCTGCTCGGCAACGCCGTGCTGACGAGCCTCCGACCAGAGCAGATCTCGGCGGCCTACGCCAAGGCGCTCGTCAGTGGTCGCCGTGACGGCACCGGCGGTCTGGCGCCGCGCTCCGTCCACCACATGCACCGAATCCTCCGGCAAGCGCTCGGCCAAGCCGTGAAATGGCGGATCCTGAACCGGAACCCGGCCGACGCTGTCGACCCGCCGAAGGTCGAGCGGACCAAGATGCGGGCGCTCGACGCGAACGAGACTGCGACGCTGATGTCGCATTTTCGGCCGACGCGTATGTTCGTGCCGGTGGTGCTGGGCGTTCTCTGCGGCCTCCGCCGCGGCGAGGTCACAGCGTTGCGCTGGCGGGCTGTCGACTTTGCCACCGGGCACCTGGCGATCGTCGAGAGCACCGAGCAAACCAAGGCCGGCACTAGGACCAAGGACACGAAGAGCGGTCGCTCCCGCCGCGTGGCGCTGCCTTCGCTGGCGATCGAGGAGCTGCGGCGGCACCGGGTACGTCAGGCCGAGGAGTTGCTGAAGCTCGGCGTGCGGCTCACTGACGACGATTACGTGTTCGCTCAAGCCGATGGTCGGCCGGTCCAGCCCAACAGCCTGACCCACGAGTTCACGCGCATCCTGGCGTTGTCCAAGACGCTGCCCCGGGTTCGATTCCACGACCTCCGGCACAGCCACGCGACGCAGATGCTTGCAAGCGGTGTGCATCCGAAGATCGCCCAAGAGCGGCTCGGCCACTCCAGCATCGCGATCACGCTGGACCTGTATTCGCACGTCCTGCCGGGGATGCAGGAGGACGCAGCCGCGAAGGTTGACGCTGCCCTCCGTGCGGCCATAGACAGGGTTGCCGGATGATTGGGTAGCAAAGCGGAAGCAAATACGGCTTTCCAGACTCACCAATCGAGGCAGATTATCCAAGCGACACAACGGCTTGGAAGGGTGGCCGAGTGGTTTAAGGCAGCGGTCTTGAAAACCGCCGTGGGGGCAACTCCACCGTGGGTTCGAATCCCACCCCTTCCGCCAGCGCGGGTTGAACGCGAGACCATCGCGTCCACGTGCGGCCGCTCCCGCCGGTGGATCCGATACAGCGAGCCGAACGCCGACGCGGCTGGAGGGGAACAGCAGACCCATCCGCTGCCGAACCGGCCTCTCCGGCGTAACAGCTGGCTCATGGTTGCGTAGCGCGTGCCGGTAGCCATGATGCAGTAACTTCGAGCGGCGAGCGTCGCGATCGACCCCGCGAAGCTGTCGTGCTCGAACCCTCTCTGCTTCCTCGGCTCCGTATTCCCTGGATGCGTCGGCCGCCAATCTGCGAACCACTATTCTGGCCGACCGGATGGGCGGGACCGAACATCTAGCGAGCCCGGCGCAGCAATCCATCTCCGCACGCCCCGGGGCCGAGCTCCGGCACCAGGACGAGCCGTCGATACATCCGATAACGCAAATCCGGGCTGGGTTTACGCGTCCTTAACCCTGCATTCGCAATCTCCGCGCGACGGGAGGGTGTGGAATGCTCGATCAATATGGCGGGCGGGCAACCGGTGCGCCCCGGGACGCTGCCTCCATGCGCAGCCTAGCCAAGGCTCGAGACCACCGCGCCTCCGGGCGATTCGACCGGGCCGAATCCAGCCTCCAGCGCGTTCTCGGCGCCGAGCCTGACCATCCCGAAGCCCATTACGAGCTTGGCCAGATCGCGGCGCGAACCGCCCCGGAGAAGGCCGTCACCCATTTCGTCACGGCGCTGCGGGGTGCGCCCGAGCGCCCGGGCTATTGGCTGGCGCTCGCCACCGCCCTGCTCGCCGTCGACCGGCAGCCCGACGCTCGCGCGATCCTTGAGCGCTACAAGGCGCAGAGCTTCGGCCCCGAGGCGCAAGCGCTGAACGCGACCTTCATCGCGAGCACCTTCGCGGCCGCGCAGCTCCGCTACGACCGGGGCGAGCACCGCCCGGCGGAGGCGCTGCTCGATCTCGTGCTCCTCCTCGACGACACCCACGCCCATGCGACCTACCTCGCCGGCGCCATCGCGGCCCGCACCAACCGGCCCGAACTCGCCTATGACCTGATCAGCATCGCGCTCTACCGCGAGCCCAAGAACCCGCTGTTCTTCAGCGGCCTCAGCTCGGTCCTCACCAACCGCGGCGACCACGACGGCGCCATCTCCGCCCTGGAGAAGGCCCTCGAACTCGATCCCGACCTCGCGATGGCGCATGCCAACCTCGCAGGCGTCTACCAGCGCCGGTTCCGGTACGGCGAGGCCCTGCGGCACGCCGAGCGCGCGATCGTCCTGGAGCCCGGCAATGCCGGCGCCCACAGCAACCGCGGCAGCGCCCTGCTGGCCCTCGGCCGCCTGGGCGAAGCCGTGGAGGCCTTCGACCGCGCCCTGAGCCTCGATCCGTCCAAGCTGTTCGTCGCCTCCAACCGCCTGTTCGCCAAGCTCTACGCCGCAGACATCCCGCACGCGGAATACGCCGCCGACGCGCTGGCCTATGGCCGCCGCTACGCGGACCCGCTGCTTCGCCGCCGCCCCTTCGCCAACGATCGCGACCCGGATCGCCGCCTGCGCGTCGGCTTCGTCTCGGGCGATTTCTGCAACCACGCCCTCGTCCGCTTCTTCGAGCCGTATCTGCGCGCCATCGACCGGGACGGC
Organism: Methylobacterium sp. J-072; assembly: GCF_022829425.1. Lineage (NCBI taxonomy): Bacteria > Pseudomonadati > Pseudomonadota > Alphaproteobacteria > Hyphomicrobiales > Methylobacteriaceae > Methylobacterium > Methylobacterium sp. J-072. Next base: position 2,980 of record NZ_JAKSYK010000073.1, read on the forward strand.
ATCACGGCGCTCGCCTACATGACGCATGCGAGCGAGGACGCGGTCTCGGAGCGGCTCAAGCCGCTGTTCGACGGCTGGCTCAACCTCGCCGGCCTCGACGACGACGAGGCGGCCGACCGGATCGAGGCCGACGCCATCGACATCCTGGTCGACCTGTCCGGGCACAGTGCCGGCAATCGCCTGCTGGTCTTCGCCCGCAAGCCCGCCCCCGTGCAGGTGACCTGGATCGGGCATCCCGGCACCACCGGCCTGACGGCGATGGATTATCGCCTCACCGACCCGATCACCGATCCGCCCGGCCTCGCCGAGCCCCTGCATGCCGAGCGGCTCTGGCGCCTGCCGCGGGTGACCGCCACCTATGCCGGCGTCGACGATCTGCCGCCGGTGCGCGCGCGGGCACCCTTCGAGGATGCGGGCCACATCACCTTCGGCTGCTTCAACCGCCTGACCAAGGTCTGCGACGACGCGCTGAAGACCTGGGCCGCGATCCTGTCGGCGGTCCCGGATGCGCGGCTGTTCATGGTGGTGGGCGACATCGGCACGCCGGAGGTCCGTGAAGCCGTCGAGACGCGTCTCACCGCGGCGGGCCTGCCCCTCGATCGGGTGATCTTCCAGCCACGGGTCAACAGCGGCTACCACGAACTCTACCACCGGGTGGATATCGCCCTGGATCCGTACCCGTATAACGGGGGCACGACGAGCTACGACACCCTGTCGATGGGCGTGCCGTTCGTGACCCTGCGCGGCGGCCACGCGGCGGCGCGCACGGGCGTCTCGGTGCTCACCGCGATGGGCCTGCCGGAGCTGATCGCCGACAGCCAGGCGGATTACGTGGCGATCGCCCGGGATCTGGCCTGCGACCGTGCGCTCTTGCGGACGGTCCGGCAGGGGCTGCGCGAGCGCCTGCACGCCAGCCCGCTGATGGACCACACCGCCCTGGCCGCCGATGTCGACGCGGCGTTCCGAGGGATGTGGCGGGCCTGGCTGTCCGAGGCGCAGGCCTGAGACGCGGCCCCGACGGAAGCACAAGCTGGCGGATCCCGTTTGGGATCGGCGGAGCATCCGCGCTCGTGCGAAGGGATCGCGACGTCGCTGGAGCCGCGCCCGATCGCGCCAGGCGCAGGGGTGCTCGATCCTTAGTCTGACACGCTGAACGGCTCTCACCGTCCGGCGCCGCCTGCTCCGGGCCCCGTGCTGGTCGCTGGATCGTGCGCACGCTGTTCAGCGGATCCCGGGGGCGTCAAAACCCGTGACGCGGCAGTGGGCTACCCGCAACGATCCTGTTCGTCCCGCGATTGAGGGCCGCCCGTGATCGGCCTTTGGGCAGCAGGGTCCAGGCCCGGATGGCGAAGCTCGGGCCGGCCGCAGGCGCTATCAAATGGATCGACTTGGCATTTGACGGCTGAATATCAGTCGACCGCTAAGTCGTCTTGCTAAGCAATCCGGACTTGATCGCGTTGACGTCGGAAATAAAACGATCGCTACCTTGATATAGAGCTGGAGCAAGACGTCGAACGATTGCTGTTCGTCTCCGGAAAAGACTCATTAACGATGTCTCGCAGATACATTTTTTGGAGGATCGAATTAAGGTCTCAGCAAGTCGCCGGGCGATACACCGCGGGAGCCGCCAATAAGACGGCTTCGCGATCAAAAGGATCGACCCGATGTCTTCCAGCGTCACCCTTACCGCCGCCACCCGCCAGAACCTGCTCTCGCTGCAGGACACGGCCTCGCTGACCGCGACCACTCAGAACCGGCTCTCCACCGGCCTGAAGGTCTCCTCGGCCCTCGACAACCCGGTGAGCTTCTTCACCTCGCAGTCCCTTAGCCAGCGCTCGGGCGATCTCGGCAACCTGCTCGACGGTATCTCGAACGGGATCCAGTCGATCCAGGCCGCCAACCAGGGCATCACCTCGATCCAGAAGCTGGTCGATCAGGCCAAGTCGGTCGCCAACCAGGCGCTGTCCACTCAGATCACCACCACCGGCACCGCCTCGACCGCCTACTCGGCCCCGGCCGCCAACACCACGCTCAACCTCTACGTCAACGGCTCGGCGACCACCGTCGCGCTGGCCTCGACCGACACCCTCGACCAGGCCCTGACCAAGCTCAACACCGCGGTGGGCGCCGGCAGCTTCTCCAAGAGCACCGACGGCACCAAGATCGTGATGAACGCGTCCTCGGACGTGGAATTCAAGAGCTCGGCCGACCAGACCGCGCTGGGCTTCTCGGGCGGCACTGCCTCCTCCGGCCCGACCTACGGCACGACCGCCGCGGCCGGCCAGAGCTCGGACCTGAGCGTGTCGGGCGTCTCGGCCCGGGCGACGCTCGCCTCGCAGTACAACAGCCTGCTGACCCAGATCGATCAGCTCGCCGGCGATTCGAGCTTCAACGGCACGAACCTGATCAACGGCAAGGGCGACAACAACAACCTGACGATCAACTTCAACCCGAAGGGCAACTCGAACCTCACGGTCAGCGCGACCGACGAGACCTCGAGCGGCCTGGGCCTGACCTCGATCACCACGACCTCGGCCAAGACCTCGACGATCGGGCAGGGCAGCTTCCTGCTCAACGGCGACATCAACACCACCCTGGGCAAGTTGACGACCGCCTCCAGCCAGCTGCGCACCGATGCTTCGACCTTCGGTTCGAACCTGTCTGTGGTGCAGAACCGCCAGGACTTCAGCAAGAACCTGATCAACGTGCTCGACACGGGC